>JALWBS010000082.1 GCA_027037025.1 Desulfurococcales archaeon
TGAAGATCCTGATCTCGGAGCCACTAGCTTCGAAAGCCAGAACCCATATCGTTTGCGCTAGGTGAAGTCAAGTGAAGTCTACATAATTTTGGAGGGTGTGATGTGATGAGGAATCCCGCAACGGTAGGATTGTTCTACTGCAACACGCTTTAATCCTTTAAAGCCGTGTGTACAGTTGGGCGAGGGCTATTATGTTTAAGGCTATTAGGGTTAGGTACGAGAAAGGCGTGCTGAAGCCTCTTGAGCCGGTCCAGCTTGAAGAGGGAGAGGAAGTTTTGATTAGGATAGAGAGTGTTAAGGATAGGGAGAAGATTGTTGAGAAGTTCTATGGGAAGCGGGGTACTGCACCGAAGGAGCTTCTGAACGAGTTCATGTTGGAGGACGAAGCTCGGTGATACCGCTTGACACCAACGCTATTGTTTACTATCTTCATCGTGTAGAGCCTTACGCTTCCAAGGTGAAGAAGGTATTGGTTGAGAGGAGAGATCTAGCTGTAACGCTTAGAATCGTCGATGAAGTGATCTTCACTCTCATAAGGCTTGATGCTTTGAGAAGACTCGGTATCCGAAGATTAGATCAGCTACGAGAGTACATAAGGAGGCATGACATTAAGGAGTTCGCTAACGCCGTAAACGACGTTGAAGAGCTAATAGAGGAATTAGGAATATTCGTCCTGGAGGATAGAGGTAGCTTAAGAGAACTTCTGGAGGTTATGAGAAGCTACAACCTTCTTCCAGGAGATGCCTTAATAGCAGTAACAGCTAGGTACCATAACATAGGCACTATCCTCACCTTCGACGAAGACTTTAACAGGATACCGTGGCTAAAGGTTATACCTCAACAATCCTAGCGAAGCCAAACATCACAACCATGCAATTATAACGCATGGCTACAGAGCCCCGAGAAACCCTTACTACGTTTCGAGGCTTCAGAACCAGTGCATTCTCCACAAATCGGCTATGACTTGAAGGGGGGTTGTGGCGGGCCCGCGGGGATTTGAACCCCGGACCTCCGGCTCCGCAGGCCGGCGCTCTATCCTGGCTGAGCTACGGGCCCACAACCCTTGGTTAGAGAAGGTTCTTGGGTCTAAAAGTCTGTGGTTTTCGTGGGATGGGTGTGTGAATTGAGGTGGCGGCCCGATCCCGGCTTGGGCGGGCTGCGGAGCCTTTCGGACTCCACAGCCTCGCCCAACGCGGCCGGCTTAACTTCCGGGATCTGACGAGTCCGGGTGTTGCCCGGCCGCTATGGCCGGGTCGGGCCGCCGTTCTACAAGGTTGTTGTGCGGGGTTTTTAAGTTGAGTTGGTTTTGCTTTGCGACATCATCAGTATCGTCTCGGCGATTCGCAGTGCATGGACTGCGTCTTGGAGTGTGGGGATCTCGACGTTTTTCCCAAGGCATTTCTCGATGAATGCTCTGTCCTCGGCTTTGAGCGGTTCTTCGCCTACGATTCTTCGTAGGGTGTAGGCTTTGCTGGGCTCGGTTATGAGCACCGTGTTTTCGTCGGTGTTGACCCTCACGAAAACCTCTTCGCATACCAGCTCGATCTCCCTGACCTTGGCTAGGGATAGGCCGTCGGTGTGTATCAAGCACTTCCTAACTCCGTCGCTGAGCATCGCCACCACCACCTTGTCTAGCCCTAGATCCATTACGGAGGCCATCTCCACGCGAAGGTCTTCGGAGGGGTTCAGAACGTATCTGCACAGATCGATGTCGTGGATCGTGAGGTCGAGGAGTATCGAGAACCTTCTAGCTGTTGGGGGTCTGCGAGACAATCTCCTAAACACTGCGTAGTGAACCCTCTTCTTCGAAGCTATGCTCCTCAGCTCCTGGACCACGGGGCTGAACCTCATTATGAAACCTGGCATCGCTACGAGGCTCCTCGGCTCGAACGCCTTGATAAGCTCCTCGGCATCCCTAGAGCTCGTGGCGACGGGCTTCTCTATGAGTGCGTGCATACCCAGCTCGGCAACCCTCTTCGAAACGCTGCTCAGCGCATCTATGGGCACCGCAATAACCACAGCCTCGACACCGAGCGATTCTAGATCCCTAAGCGATTCAGCGACGTGGGGAACCCCAAAGGTCTTAGCAACTTCGAGAGCCCTAACCTTGTCAACGTCGTGCAGAGCCACGAGCTGAACAAGACCCTCCCTCTCGAGCTCTTTCAAAACCCTCACGTGGTTACGACCCCACCTACCAACGCCGATCACAGCGATGCGAAGAGGCATAGAGATGAGCACCGAAGCTCTGCGTAGAGACCCATGTATAAAACTCATTACTCAGCGAAGCACTGCGAGCGAGGTGATTCGCGTGCCTAAGAAGATCGTCTACACGGATAGAGCCCCAAAACCCGTGGGTCCCTACAGCCAGGCAGTGATGGTCGATGGATGGCTCTTCGTATCGGGTCAGATACCGATAGACCCATCAACGAACCAGATCGTTAAGGGTAGCTTCAGGGATCAGGTTAGGAGGGTTCTCGAGAACATCAAGGCCATCGTCGAAGCAGCTGGTGGCACCCTCAAAGACGTCGTCAAGGTCACGGTGTACCTGAGGAACATAG
>JALWBS010000083.1 GCA_027037025.1 Desulfurococcales archaeon
CCCAGAACCTCCTGAACAAGGTGATCGGCTCGGTACGTCCTTCCACACTTCTTGCACTGCACAGCGTAATCGGTGAAGTGCTCCTCGTGGCCGCTGGCCCGGAAGACCACGGCCGGCGTTATCATGGGGGTCTCGATCTCGACAACCATGTCCTGGTGCCTTAGGACGAAGTACCTTCTCCACAGATCGACTATGTTGCTCTTGAGCAGAACCCCCAGCGGACCAAGGTCGTAGAAACCTGCTACGCCACCGTAGATCTCGTAGGATTGCCATAGGAATCCCCGGCGGATGGCGAACTCCAGCACTCGCTCTCCTCGCGTAGCCATTCAAGCCCTCGCGGTGATTTGCAAGAGCGGTATATATCCCTAGAACCGATACAAGTCTAAGGTTATGACCATGTACGTATCCTGGCTAAGCCCACCGACGAAGCCCTTCGCAGGCTTCGAGCCGAGGGGTAGGAAGATCAAGTTGATAGGGGTTCCGATGGATACGACGACGAGCTACAAACCCGGATCCAGATTCGCTCCGCAAGCTGTTAGAATGGCGTCTGACTACATGGAGCTGTGCAGTGTCTTCGGCGACTGCATCTTCGAACGCGAGGGGCTAGACGATCTCGGGAACGTGGTTCCGATCGTCGATAGCGTGGAGACGACCCTCAGAGCCGTTGAGGAAGTTGTTAAGGGAATAGCGTCTGAAGGATCGAAGATCATAACGCTGGGCGGCGACCATACGGTGTCGGTAGGTGCTGTACGCGGGGTCTACGCAGCCCTTAGAGAACCCCTATGCCTATGCGTGGTAGACGCGCACTTAGATCTGAGGAACGAGCTCTGCGGGAGGTATAGCCATGCAACGACCGTTAGAAGGATACTGGAGTCCGTCGATGTGAGTAGAGTGGTGTGGTTCGGTGCACGAGCTTTTTCAGAGGAGGAGCTTGATTACCTCTCATCCCTTGGAGCTAGAGCGCTGCTGGTAAAGAGCGTCGAGATCCTCGAGGATCCCCAAGGAAGTTTGAAACGCGTCGAGAACTTCTTGAGTGGTTGCCAAGCGCTCTACCTATCGATAGACATCGATGGGCTCGATCCAGCGTACGCCCCCGGGGTACAGACCCCGGAGCCCCTCGGTATAGCCCCCCTACACCTGTTCACGTTAGTAAGGAACCTTTCTCCACGTGTAGTTGCGGCAGACGTTGTCGAACTAGCTCCTATGCAAGACCCTAGCGGAATCACGGTGGCGCTGGCAGTCAAGTTAGTGGTCGAGATAGCTACCGGTATGCTACGGAGCAGGCGGTGAGCGATGTGTTGAGAAGGGTATGGCTCGGTGCGCGGTTGGTAGCCGGGCGGGGATTCGAACCCCGGTCACGGGGGCCAAAGCCCCGCATCCTTGGCCGCTAGACGACCCGGCTACCCCTCCGTGGTTACAGAGTGGGGGTACTCAGAGGTTAATAACCTTGGTTGAAGCCCTGGGGACATAAGTTTATAAGCGTTGCGCCGAAAAACTTAAGTAGGGGTGCTTCATGGTCATTAGACCATCGGAGCCATCGCCCGAGGACATTCTGTCGAAGTGCCCTAGCGGCAACATAGTTCTCGACGAAGTTCGTGGCGAGTGGATTTGCCTCGATACTGGTGAGGTGATAGCTGAGAGGGTCATAGATAGGGGACCTGAGTGGAGGGCGTTCACTGCCGAGGAGAAGGAGAAGAGGAGTCGAGCGGGAGCTCCGATAACGACTACCCTGCACGACGGGGGGCTATCAACCGTCATAGACTGGTACGATAAGGATGCTACGGGTAAGAAGCTCGACTTGAAGAAGAGACTCGAGCTCATAAGGATGAGGAAGTGGCATACGAGGACGCGGATGCAGAGCAGCATTGATAGGAACCTTGCGCAAGCGATGAACGAGCTTGATAGGATCGCTCAGCAGCTTGGGCTACCCGACTACGTTAAGGAAGAGGCTGCGATGATATACAAGCGTGCTGTGGAGAAGGAGCTCGTTAGGGGTAGGGCTATCGAGAGCGTTGTTGCAGCGGCTCTCTACGCAGCCTGTAGAATACATAAGATACCGAGAACTCTCGATGAGATAGCTAAGTACACGAAGAGCGGTAGGAAGGAAGTTGCTAGATGCTACAGGTTGCTAGTCCGAGAACTAGGACTCAAGATACCGATCGTAGACCCCGCTGACTACGCTCAGAGGATAGCTGCGATGCTCAACCTGAGCGGGGCAACGGTCAAGACGGCCATAGAGATAATTAACAAGGCTAGGCAAGCCGGGCTCACGGCCGGTAAGGATCCGGCTGGCATAGCTGCTGCAGCTGTCTACATAGCGGCTCTGCTCAACGATGAGCGTAGGACGCAGAAGGAGGTGGCCGCGGCAGCTGGAGTTACTGAGGTTACCGTTAGGAACCGATACAAAGAGCTCATAGAGCTTCTCAACACCTTAGGATGGGAAAAGAGGGAGGAGAGACGCGAGGAGAAAAAGGATGTTCAGCAAGCATCGCACAGCGCGGCGTAGCTCGATGTAAGCTATATCGCCTTTATGGTTTTTATCTCGG
>JALWBS010000084.1 GCA_027037025.1 Desulfurococcales archaeon
ATAGGGGTTCTGCGTACACGTAGCGGTGATATCGAAACGCCATACCTTTTTCCTGTTGTGGATCCAACCATGAAAAAACAGTTAGTGAGCCTAGAAGAGATCAGAGAGGTGGGATTCAATGCCGTTATAACTAACGCGTACCTGATACTAAAGAACTGCAGAAACGTTGATGATGTGCACAAGCTTCTGAGGTTCGACGGACCCATAATGACGGATTCCGGAGCTTACCAGCTCATGCAGTATGGGGGTATCGAAGTATCTAACCGAGAAATAGTTGAATTTCAATGCAGGTTACGTTCAGATATTGGTGTGCCTCTAGACGTTCCAACTCGTGCGGAAGATTCTAGGGAAAAAGCTTTTGAAAGCGTCGTCACTACGTTGAGCAGATTGAGAGAGGTTAGCTCCGTAATCGAGGAATGCAGATCCACGCTGTGGGCAGCTCCTATCCAAGGAGGAGCGTACCTAGATTTGCTCAGGTACTGTGCAAGAAAGGTCGTCGATCTAGGCCTCTTCGAGGTGTATTCAATTGCTGCGCTAGGTAGCCCAACAACGTTCTTAGAGAGGTTCCTTTTCGATCGCGTCATGCTCATGATTAAGACAGTTCGTGAAGAGATCCCTAGCGCCGTACCCCTGCATCTCTTCGGCGCTGGTCATCCGCTCGTCATACCTTTCGCCGTAGCTATGGGGGTCGACCTCATGGACTCCGCTAGCTACGCTATATACGCTAGGGATGGTAGGTACATGACGTGGAGAGGAACGTATAGGATCGAAGAACTCGAGTACTTCCCATGCGCGTGCCCAGTGTGTAGAAGGTATGACCCAAGGGATCTCCTCGAAATGTCTAGAGATGAACGTACTAAGCTGTTGGCGCTTCACAACTTGTACGTGTTAAAGAGCGAGCTTGATAGAGTTAAGCAATGCATTAGAGAAGGGAGGTTATGGGAGTACCTAGAAGAAGTGTCGAAGAGGCACCCTGCCGCTAGGCGCGCATTCGAGGCTCTAGCAAAGAGCTATCCAAGGCTGTTCTGCAAGAGGTTACCCTCGAGCCGAGGATTGACGAAAGCGGTATTCGTGTTTGGCAGAGACTCTCTGCTCAATCCTCGGCTACTCAAGGCTCGTAGAAGAGTGGAGAGATTGAAGCCATCCTCTGCGCGCAAGATAGCCCTCGTGCCAGTAATCCCCAGGTGGAAACCTCTCATCTCAAGCGATGTGATTAAGGATCTACGCGGCGAACATTTCCTTGTGATTGGATACGCCCCAGCTCTCGGAGCATTCCCAGCGGAACTCAGCGAGGCCTTCCCGTTTTCACAGTTTGAGCAAGTTTACTCGTACGATGAGGAGACGATCGAGAGCACAGCTCTCATCATACAAGAGTTCCTCGAGCGCTATGCAGGCAACGCCGAGGAGATTCGCATAGTTTACTGTAGCGACATTCCGTGGAGCATCCGTGTAGCGCATAGCTTAAGAGAGAAGCTATCGATAGGGATCTCCAATATTAGGAAGCCCCGGGTTTACACCGTGGAAACTCTATGTAGTTAGCCGTGATTGTATACATCAAGGATCTACATGTACAACCGGCTCTCTCTCTTACTAGCTTCCGAAACCGTCGAGTACATCTGTCTTAGGCTCTCCTCTAAGCGCTCCAACATCTCTGCATGCTGTAGGAGTTCGCTCACATCCACTTCCACGCCAACGATCTCGCCGACGACTTTCACTGCGACGGCCGCAGCTCGATGATCGAAGCTATCGGGCTCAGTGTAGGGAAACACGGCAATTGCAGGAATGTTTCGTAGCTCGCATAAGAGGAGAAGGGATGCTAAAGGACCTATTATGAACGGGCCCTTCATGAACATGGGAGCTTTTAGTCTCCTATCACTGACCCTCGTCGCTAACCATCTGTACTCCTCGCTACCTTCCCTAAACCTGGAATCCACACCTCCAACGAGGATAACCTCGTCCACCTTCAAAGTCGATACCAGGTCCAGAAATGATTTAGCGAAGCTATTAATCTTGCTTCTCTCAGGGTTAACTCTGTTGAGCAGCGCTACGAGCGTGCCACGCTCATTAATGAAGATTTCGTGGGGTAGTGAAAGACCGTAGTCCTCGAGAGAGGTTACATCGGGTATCCGTGGAGTGTCGATGAACCCTATTCTTCTCATCCTCAGCTTCTCTACGATGAACTTGATCGCTATGAAGCCAACAGCTCCGAATCCGGGAAACCCGGTGACTAGGTACCGCTTATCGGAGCCCTTAGGCGGGGCTTCCTCTAGATGAAGTCGATACCCCTTCACCTTCTGAGCACCAAAACCTTACACTTGCTGCGGGACCTCTAATAGCGGTAATGATCGTATCACAGTCTATCCTAAGAGAGGCTACTCCAAGTAAGCGATCGTTTTCATCCGTAATCAACGCTTCGTCACCGGGACCTAGCTCCTCATCGCATAGAGCAACGTGTCTGCAGAAGATAGTGTTCCTTCCTATAACGTCGTCCACGATCTCGTTGAATACGACGATCCTAAGTTTCGGGAAGGGGATGTGGATGTG
>JALWBS010000085.1 GCA_027037025.1 Desulfurococcales archaeon
TTTAGTAATGCTTCCATACTGAAACTGGAGTAGAACTATAAACGTGGTTGTGCAAACTGAGAAGATGTCAAAATATGGTTTTCTAAGGTATTGATACAAAGCGAAGTTAAGCTACGAACGTTGCATACCTAAATGCCTTCACCAACAGTTTCTTCAACCGTTCCTCCCTCAATACGTTAAGTAGCAGAATTATCGATGTTGATGGTATCGCGTATGCTAGGAACAGCGCTAAGGCTATGGCACGAGTGCTTAAGCTGAGTACTGGGATGGCCAGCCTTACTACGAGTGGCTGGATCAGCGATAGGATCAGCACCACTGTGAACCCGATGACGGAGCCTAGGAGCATTAGCGTAGCCGTCAACCCCGCGGCGAAAATAGATGTTAGCAACCCAAGCGCGGCATAGAGCGCGTCTGGCGTCGTGCCGAAGAGGTGTAGCAGGAGAGTTAGCGTAGCTTCAGCGACTAGACCCATTATGATGCTTAGACCCGTGGCTGAGAGCCATAGCCCTCTCACCAAGTTTCTAGACCCCATGTACACGACCAAGTACTCCGTAAACGATGGGGGTATCCTAACCATGGAGACCGTCATCAAGCCGCAAACGGCACCCACAGCAGCTATGGACAAGCAGGTTAAACGCCACTGACCACCTCCCACACCTAGGTACTGCACGGCGAGAACCAGCGTTAGTAAAACGGATATGATGTAGACGCTTCTGGATCTGGCTAACGGTACGATGCAGTAGCGTAGAAACCTCAGCACGGCTAGATCTCTGTCAGCTCCAGAACTTCCTCGAATTGGGGATGGGTGAGAGGCTCGCCACCGCTTAGCAATATGAATGGCACTCTAATCGTGAGATCCTCTACGTGGGTAAGATCGTCGAGGAACTTCCGAAGGCTGTTAATATCCATATCCACAGATGTTTTAGCTAGGTAGCAGTAGGGACACGAAGTATTGCATCTCCTAGTGACTTCGATATCTATCAGTGATGGGACGATCCAATCCAGTTTAAGACATCTGCCCTCTCCAGGCTTCTTCAGGGAGAGTGGTGAATACACAACCACATGTCCACGAGCACTAGCCTCTCTCAGGAACTCAACTATTCTCTGAATACATTCACGACGATCCTCACCACTACACAGAGAATCGAGAGCCTCGAAGAAATCCCCGCATATAGCCTCAAATACCTTAGCACTATCCTCATTCAGGTGATAGAGCTTTCCAGAATTCTCATCATACACAGCACCACCAAAAGGCATACGCAAAAACACTTTCCTAGAACCAATTCTTACACGGATAAGCTTACCAAACATCTTGATTCTCCATACAGAAGACCTCCTTGCTATTAATATGTTTGTCTAAAATGATGCGCCAAGAGCTCGCACCAACTTAAGGGCAGAGGGAGAGCAGATTCTTGTTTGTTGGTGGGGCCGCGGGGATTTGAACCCCGGACCACGGGGGCTCCAGAGATATGCCAGAGGCAATTCAGTAGGCATATGGTCGATATGCCAAGTAGGCGCAAATGATATTCAACAAATACGTTCATAACAGCTATTAGCTAAAACCTGATATGCTGATAGCGATAAGGCTTTACGTAACTTCTTAGGAGTTTTGAATTCAGGCTCCACGACATAATACCGCGCCAAATCGTTTCAGCACTCAACATCCAGCACATTACCAACATTCATTTCCTTCTATTGAGTAGAGGTGTGACCACCACTGCCTGTACCCTCGATATCGTGTCGTGGGACAACTCGTTGCGTTACTACGCTTTGGCGCTCAGCTCGACGTACTTGAACCTAAGGCGTGTTCAATCGTTCTTTGCAAGAGCTCTTTCATCTTCCTTTACTCGCACTTCCCCATACCTAACTCAAAGTGTTTCTCAATAATTCTTCTGGCTTCTACTCCATAATCCTTCTATCAACTATGAAGCTTAGCAGTGATGAACCGGGTCTAAATCACGTCTTTAGCTGGGAACTATATATGAAATTGCTCGGCAAGACCACGAAAGAGAAGTCGACGATGGAAAGGTTGGGAAGCTAAAGCTTTAGCATTTTGGTTCAAAAACAGAGTATTGAATATAGTGGATCACCAGGAAAATGAAGTGATGCAAACGAGAGAATGCTGTGGATATTTGGTTGTGTACGAAAATGGAGATGATGGTCGATTCAAGAGATGAGCTTCATGCTGCCTTAGTATGTTGCTTATGTATTCAAAACTCCTTAACCACCAAAATATTTTACTTATGTTAGGGTTCCGACCACCAGAAGCAGGTGCTATTTATGAACTCGAAAGCGCTTTCGAAACTCTTTGCATCCTCGTCTAAGACCTTAGAGAAGTACAGAGGTAAACTCATCGCTATAGATGTCGATACAGCTGAAGTAGTTGAGGTTAGCGATGATCTCTTCGATCTGCTTAAGAGAGTCAAGGAGAAAGGGATAGATCTGGGCAAGGTATTAATAGAGTACATTCCCGAGGAGAGAGTGGATATGATAGTTTAGCT
>JALWBS010000086.1 GCA_027037025.1 Desulfurococcales archaeon
TACTTCGTAAGAGAGCGCTTGCCGCATTTAAGTGGGCGCAACGAGCGTGTAGCGAAGGGGATTACGATATCTGTGTACTGCAAGCGGAGTACGCGGTTCAACTCTACATCAAGAGTCTACTGTATCGCGTTTTGGGTGAGGAGGTTAGGGGGCACAACGTTAGAGAGCTACTCGGTCTATTGGCAGCATCGCTCATGGAACAGGGCATCGAGGATCTCGCTAGGGAGGTCGCAGATTACGTGAGGAGGCATCGAAGAGAGCTCGAGGAGCTCAGCGAGGCACATACGAGAGCTACGTATGGACTCGTGGAGTATGGGGAGAGGGAGGCTAGGTTATTGCTGAAGATAACCGAGCAAGTGTTGGGGAAGCTGAAGGAGCTGGAGAGGAAGCTCTTTGGTGGTTAAGGTCGTGGTCTTATCACGTCTTCTGATCCTACGCAACTGGAGGAGGTACGTCGATATCGTGGCTAAGGTAATCAGAGAGGTTTGCCCAGATGCAGAGATCTACCTCGTTGGCGGTGCTGCCGAGGATAGGCTTACGATTCTAAGCGACATAGACATCCTAGTGGTGCTTCCACACGAACCGAGCCACGACGAGGTAATCGAGCTGAAGACGCGGATCCTCGAGAAAGCTGAGGAGCTTGGATTACCGCTCTACGCACCGATAGAACTACACATCGTTGGGCCAGAAACATGGCAGAGGTACGGAGGTACAAAAATAAGGATTGAGAATGACGTAGCAACGCCAACTCACTGAATACCCTGTACAGCTCGGGAGTAGCGATACTGGTTCAGCTGGTGTAGGTAGTAGCTATTCCGCAACCCCGCTCTACCAACATACCTGGTTCAACGCTCTTCTCATAGCTTCTCTATGCAGAGGTGTTTGCCAAGCATAGAATTTCCCAATGCCCAGCTCGAGATCTCTTTCAGGAAGGTGGTTCATCGATCCAGAAGTACGGATCCTGATCCCAAACCTCGATCAGCACGTTGAGCTCTATCAGTCTCTTCTCGAGGTTCTGCGCCTCGGGCTCCCTAAGCTTCTCGAAGAGCTTGTCGGGATCCTCAAGCATCTCCCTAAGGATCTCGATCTCTCTATCGCTTAGCGATGCAACGAAGCGTCTAAGCATTCTGCTCTTAACGATCTCGTTAACGATACTAACGACATCCCACTCAGCTTTAACGAGGTTTTTTAGGTACCTCGGATTACCGCCTACCTACCTCCAAACATCTTCGAAAGAGGGTTTCCTCGCTCGGTACCACGTTATAAAGCTCTTCGAAACCCTTCCTACTCATGTTCCACAGGATGCGCATCGTAGCCCAGCTATGTCGACCGATCCTCTCTCGAGTAATTCCCTCACTCGAGGTCACTAGAACAATGATGTTCTCGTAGTCTCCCGGCGGGTACTCAATGAGGCTCAGCAACGTCTTGACGTACACTTCTGCCTTGTTTAAACCAACGGCTTGAAAGATATCGTCCATCAACACGGCTATCCTCGACCTAGACAATTTTCTCATGACCCGGCTAGCGATACTGATCGCGGCATCAACGACTCTCGAGCATGGCTCTGGAAACGAGCTTAGAACCTCCCTAACGATGTCCTTAATCGAGGGCGTGAAGCGAAAGAAGCTCATCGAAGCTCTCTGCAAGGGGATTGGCGTACACCACGTGGTAATCAAAGTCTTTCTCTAGAATCTCTTTCGCTTGCTTTAACAATGCAGTCTTCCCACATCCCTCCGGACCATAGACCACGTAGACGGGGAAGGTACCTTTCTCAGCGAGCTTCTCTACTTACTTCAGAGCTCTATCCCTATCAACGAACTCGATCTCCAGACCGGCGAAGCTCAGCCTAGTCCTCTCCATCTCCTACACGAACCTCTGTACAGACCTTAGCTCCATTGCGTTTATACGTCACGATCGTGTCGAACTCTACGAACTCTCATGGATTTCGGAACCTCTCTAAGCTACTAAGACTTGCAACTTCACTAGACGCTTCCCTGTGCTCCTCACGCTCTTAGCAATTCCCCAACCTGTTGGCTAAGGCTTTAATTCAGATAGAGCTCTGTGTAGAGCTTGGGTATCGAGCCATGCCTACCGAACTCGTGTTGAGATACGATAGGGCTGCTGATGCTCTATACATCAAGCTGAAGAACGATAGAGTTGCTGATAGCGATGAGATCGCTCCAGGAATAATAGTTGATTACAACGAGAAGGGGGAGATCATCGGTATAGAGATTCTATGGTTCTCAAAGAGAGACATCGACCTCAGGAAGCTCATTACGGAAGGACTCGAAACATTGATGATTGTAGCGTGAAGTAGCTGTGAAGATACGCTACACCCTACACGCACTTGAACGAATGCATCAACGTGGCATAAGCAAGGATTACGTCGAAGCATGTCTGCGTGACCCAGACAAGAACGAAAGACTATCAGATGATACGTATAGATGCATTAAGAAACTGAACAACAAAGTATTG
>JALWBS010000087.1 GCA_027037025.1 Desulfurococcales archaeon
AACAGGAGGATAGGCTTCGTGTTCCAGCAGTTCAACTTGATAAACAGGTTGACTGTCCTCGAAAACATAGAGCTTCCCCTAGTAGCCCGCGGAATGCCGAGGAGCAGAAGGATTGAGCTAGCCAAGAAGGCGTTGCTCATGGCGGGGGGAGACCTCAGCTGGTTACCTAAGAGACCTAATCAGCTGAGCGGTGGTCAGCAGCAGAGGGTCGCAATAGCTCGAGCAATCGTGGGCTCCCCCGACATAATCCTAGCCGACGAGCCCACGGGTAACCTAGATAGGGCATCCGCCAAAACCGTCATTCAAACCTTCCTGAAGCTGAACAGCGTTGGGAACACGATCGTTGTGGTGACCCACGACCCCGAGGTGGCGAACTGCACGCAGAAGATATACGTGATCAGAGACGGTAAGATAGTGGCGGTGCAGGAACCCGATCCGAGGAAGTGCATCATAGAGACGGTCAAGTAGGTCGAAGACTTATATGTGCATCCGTGTCTGCAGACACTGTCTGCAGACAGAGGTGGTCGGAATGAGGAGGATCCTCACGCTGCTTCTCCTCGCAGCCCTGATGATCCAAGTTCTGTGCATCGCATTTCCAATCCCGGTGACGAGCGCCGAGAGCAGCGATTGGGTTGTGACGAACGTTTACTGGAAGTCTAGCGCCGACACGTCGCAGGTGTACCCGGGTAGCAAGAACGTTGAGCTCACGGTCGTGACCAAGTACCAGGGTCCGAGCGGGGCTACGGACGTAGCTGCGTGCATAAAGCTACCGACTGGGTTCTCGATCTCGCGCGGAGCTTCTCCGTGCTCACCTCCCTACGAGCCGAACGCGTCGAAGGTTTACAGCAGCGTTAAGTTCGGAGACGTCGTCATATTTAGGTACAGGATAGATATCTCGAAGAACGTTTCGCCGACGAGCTACGTGCTGCCGATAGACGTTAGCTACATAGTTAACGGAACTAGCTACAGCAGCACCATACACGCGTACATCGTCGTCTCGCCGTACCCACCCCTGGGGATAAGGGTAGTTGACTGGTACTGGAACCCCACGGCTTACCCCGGGACGTCTGCTGCTACGCTTAGCATAATTCTCGAGAACATGGGTAACTCGAACGTTGTGAGCGCACACGTAGATATTCAGCTAGCGAGCGTGTTCAAGCCAAGCGAAGCGCACGTGGATCTAGGCACGCTCAACACCAACGCTAGGACTACTATCAGCGTGAGGAACGTGCACGTTGCGCTAACCGCCGTACCCAACAAGAGGTACCCAGTGGTGCTCAAGATCAATGCCACGGCCGAGACCAAGGATGGTGTGGAGTATAACGCCAAAGAAACGATAAGGATCTGGGTAACGGTGAGCAAAGCACCTCCAGTGAACCTGAGCATCGTTAGCTACGGGCTCAACGTGGCTAAGAGCGTTGGTGGAGAGAAGCTGGCCAGGATAGTAGTCGAGATGCAGGTAAGGGACTTCGTCACCATCAGAGCCATCGTTGCCAAGTTCAGCATTCTGAAAGGAGCCAAGTTCTACAACTCGAGCTCGATGGGGTACGCAACCCTTACAGGTAGCTACGGCTACGGCTCGATCATCTCGATGCAGAGCCCCGAAGTACTCATCGAGCCCCACGCAAAGGAGATCCTAGCAAACCTAACCCTAACGATCTTCGGGGTTAGGAACAACGCGGAGTTCTGGGTCAACCAGAGCTACACCCTGTTAATACCTGTGCACAGACCATCGATAAACCTGAGCGTGGTCAAGGTCTACTGGAGCCAGCAGGTTGCCTACCCCGGCTCCTCGGATCTAACGCTCAACATCGTTCTGAGGAACAACGATATCGTGGACGTTAGGAACGCCGTGGCGACGCTTAAGCTCCCACCGGGTTTCTACCCACCGCAGATCGTGATCAGCGATGTTTCGGTTGCCCACGGCTCGCAGACGACGCTGGTGTTCAGAGGGATAGACGTTTCGAAGAACGTGTCTCCAGGGCTCTACGAAGCGGTGCTGATGCTCAACGGCATTATTGTTCAGGGCAACGCGTTCTTTAACGTCAGCGCCTCGCTACCCATCTTCGTGAAGGTTCTGAGCCCCCGTAGCCACGATCTAGAGCTCGTATTCGCGAGGTGGAGCGAAGGGAGGTTCTACACGACGAGCATTGGGGGAGAGCTGCTCCTCGTGCTCCGCGTCTCCAAGCCTATCACTCTCAGCAACGTTGTGGCTGAAGTACATCTACCACCTCAGCTGATGTTCGAGAGCGGGTCGAGAGCCAAGAACTTCGTCGTCGGGGGATCCTACGGCTACGGATCTACGATGAGGATTACCGTGAGTAGCATAGATTCGGCGACATCCATCCCAGGAACCGTGCCGATCGTGATCACAGTCAAAGGTCTTGCAGAAGATCACGGGGCTCGGTTCTGGCTCGAGGAAAGCTTCGTAGCTCTCCTAAGCGTGAAGAAACCGGAGCTGAACCTATCCCTAGT
>JALWBS010000088.1 GCA_027037025.1 Desulfurococcales archaeon
GCAGAGCGTAGTATATTATGAATAGCTGGAGTAGCATAGGTGTTCCGCGGATGATCTCCACGTAAGCTGCTAGCAGAGGTCTAAGAGGTCTAGGGCCGAACTCTCGTAGCACAGCTATGATCACGCCTAACACGAAGCCTATGCTAAACGCAGTTGCTGTGAGCGTAAGCGTGTTTCTTAATCCCGTGAGGAAGAGTGTGTGGTACTTAGATAGTATGCTCGCGAGCTCAGCGAAGACCATGGTCAACCCTTCTCTTGAGCCTCTCTAGGAACCTCCTCGTCCTTGGATGCTTAGGGTTGCTTATGATCTCCTGGGGCTTACCGCGCTCAACGATCTTCCCATCGTCTATCACCAGTATCTCGTCCGCTACATCGATAGCGAAGTCTATTTCGTGCGTCACAATGACCATGGTCATCCTCCTAGCAGCGAGATCCCTTATCACGTTAAGCACTTCGCCCACGAGCTCGGGGTCCAGCGCCGACGTCGGCTCGTCCATGAGCATTATCGAGGGGTTCATCGCTATCGCGCGAGCGATTGCAACCCGCTGCTGTTGACCACCGCTGAGTTGAGCAGGGTACTTATTCCATAGCTCTGGCCCTATACCTACCATCCTCAGCGCTTCGATGGCTATCTTGGTGGCTTCCTCCTTACTCAGCTTCTTAACCTTTACCAACCCCACCCTCACGTTGTCCAGCACCGTCATGTGTAGGAACAAGTTGAAGCTCTGAAAGACGAAGCCTATCCTCTGCCGGATACGGTGTATGGCATCGTACGGCTTTGGGTATATCTCGCGGCCCTCGAGCAAGATGCGACCCCGATCGGGTTTGACCAGGAGGTTTATGCATCTTAGAAGCGTTGATTTTCCGGCTCCGCTCGGACCCATGATCACCTTCACTTCCCCTCGCTTAACCTCGAAGGATACGCCGCGAAGTACGGAGGTCTCACCATAGCTTTTCCACAGGTTTTCTACGCGTAGAACCTCATCCATGGGATGCCTCACCCAAGCCGGGGATTGAGAACTTTCTATAGAGGTAGTTCGCTATGGTACTCGTAGAGAACGTCATGACGAAGTATATGGAGCCCACGAAGAGCAAGGGCGTTAGGTAGTTCAGAGTGACTTGAGCGACGTGTATAGACTGCGTGAAGAGCTCCGAGACGCCTATTGCGTAGGCTATAGAAGTATCCTTGAGGTCTATGGTGAACTGATTCACGAGCCCCGGCAAAGCTATTCTAAAGGCTTGTGGGGCTATGAGTGTTGAGAAGAGCTGAGCCTTGGTCATCCCCAGCGATAGAGCTGCCTCCACCTGACCGTATGGTATGGCCGATATCGCTGACCGGAGTATCTGGCTCTGGTAAGCCATGCTCCTAAGACCTATCGCTAAGATAGCTGACTGAACGGGGCTCAGCGATATCCCTAGCTCTGGAAGGCCGAAGAATATGAGTAGCATTAGTACGAGGAGCGGTATGCTCCTAAGGCTCTCCTCGATTGCCGTAGCCACTCTCCTAACGATACCTCTACCGAAGCACTGAGCGAAGGCTAGCAACGCTCCGAAGACCAGCCCCATGCCGAAGCCTCCGAAGGTAAGTATCAGCGTATTGCCGATTCCAGAGAGAATGACGGGGCCATAGTCCTGGATAACCTTGATGTTTATAAAAACCATGTTTTCACCTAGGCATTTCACGAGAACGCTTAGCCGCTTCCGAAGTACTTCTCAACGAGCTTCCT
The DNA here is from genome assembly GCA_027037025.1 of Desulfurococcales archaeon. Lineage (GTDB taxonomy): Archaea > Thermoproteota > Thermoprotei_A > Sulfolobales > Ignisphaeraceae > JAADCV01. The sequence goes on from JALWBS010000088.1 coordinate 1,728, forward strand.
ATACTCTGTACTGTTGAGCACCTGCTTCAGAGCTTCGTTCAGTGCTTGAAGAAGCTTAGTGTCGCTCTTCCTAACCGCGAATCCGTACACCTCCCCCGTATGTATCACGAACGCTATCTTAACGGGGTACTTATGCGTGAACATCTTAGCCACGGGAGCATCCATCACCACAGCATCTATCCTTCCATTCACCAAGTCCTGGACGGCTAGGACGAAGGACGAGTACTCCTTGACCTTGATGTTGTACTTACTAGCGAACTTCTTGACGTAGTCAGCACCCGTGGTCCCCGTCTCGACGCCAACCACCTTACCGCTTAGATCCGCCATCGACTTGGGGACCCAGCTGGAGCTAGCCCTAACCAGAACCGCTTGATCAGCGTGCCAGTACGGTATCGTGAAAGCAACCACCTTCTCCCTCTCCGGGGTTATCGACATGCCGGCCGCGATGACGTCTATCTTACCTTTGAGGAGCGCTGGGATTAGCGAGTCGAAGTCCATGGACACGATCTTGATGTCCTTGTACCCTATCTTCTTAGCGAGCAACCTTATGAGATCCATGTCGAACCCAACGATCGTACCATTCTTAGACACGTACTCGAACGGTGGGAAATCCGGCGATGTACCAACCACCAAGTACCACTTACCCGTTGGGGTAGGAGCTCGGCTAACCGGAGATGCATGGCTATAGTACCACCAAACCCCAACACCGATACATATCGCCGCGATGATCGCTACGGAGACCCAGATCCATACCTTAGCCAAGGGCCCCCACAACCCGTGAGTTCTAGGGAGATATAAGCCTATCACAACAGTTAATTAATGTAAATAACGATTCAAGCAATTACATAGCGTAGGAACGGGTCAACCCGTAGCACCGATGCATAGATCTAGGTAGAGATACTGAACACCACCTTGCTACAGGTATCGAAGCAACACAATCGATGTAGTCCCCAATCGGGTGCATCGCTCTAGAATCCCAACCCGTTACGGATAATGCTCAGCCCATTCCTTCAACATCTTTAACCTCGTGATACACTCACCACAAAACCATGGCTAGATACGATACATGAAGATGCGTAGGGCAACACGGAAAGAACATCGGTTGATGAAGGTGTGGTGCGGCGGCCGGGATTTGAACCCGGGATCTCCGGCTTGGGGGGCCGGCGTCCTAGACCAGGCTAGACGACCGCCGCGAGCCGCGAATGTCTGTCTGTGGAGGGCTATAAGCTTTAGCTCTTCGCTGATCTACACCCAGTTCTGCTTCACTACCGTCCGCGGGGGTACGTCTCTGTAGACGACAACTCCGGGGTATATTATTGAGTGGCTCCCCACCTTGACCCCGGGCATGATCGATACGTTGATTCCCGTCTTTACGTAGCCCCCTATCAAACCTCCTAGCTTTCTCCTTCCGCTATCGATTCTCTTCCCCTTCACCGTAACCTTCACGTTCCTGTTGTCGAATCTCAGGTTGGCTAGTATGGTTCCAGCGCCTAGGTTAACGTGTTCTCCTACGACGCTATCGCCTATGTATGCTAGGTGCGAAGCGTGGGCGTGTTCCATCACAACGCTTTCCTTGACCTCTACCGAGAACCCTATCCGTGCTTGGCTAAGTATGGCGGTGTTGGGCCTTATGTAGGTGTGTGGACCTACCTGAGCTTCTCTACCTATGTACGCCGGGCCCTCGATGTAGGTACCTGATTTCACGATGGCTCCCTCTTCGACGATGATCGGGCCCTTGATTACGGTTCCCGGCTCGACGTCTCCCTTGATCACTCTATGCCTTAGCTTGGATAGCAACTTCCTGTGCAGTTCTATCAAGGTCCATGGATAGCCGACGTCGAGCCAATCCTCGCTGGGTACCTCGGCTAGCTTGAAAGGTGTTCCTAGACGGTAGCAGATCTCCGCTAGATCCGTAAGCTCGTACTCACCTCTCTCAGAGGGCTTCACGAAGCTCAGCATCTCCAACTGGTTCCGCAGCACCATAGCTATTCCTGCGAACACAAGACCGCTGCCAGAACTACCTGGTTTCTCGACGATTCGCGCGATGCGTTCCCCCGAGGTCTCTACGAGGCCATAGCTAGCAACGTTCTCAACTCTGACCGCAGCCATAAACGGCTCTCTCCGCTGCACGAACTTGCGTAGCGTTTCCGAAACATTTTCACCGAGGTAGAGATCGCCGTACACCACCACCAGGTCTTCGCGTCCAACCTTCTCCACAACCTTGGAGACAGCGTGCGCAGTGCCTAACTCCTTCCCTTGATCAACAAATTCGCACTGTAGCTCAAGATCTCTGCAGAGCTCCGACACTCGCTCTTCGATGAGTTCCCTCATGTACGAAACCACTACCGCAACACGATCCACCCCGAGCTTCTTCAAAGTCTTTAAGGAGTAGAGGATCAAAGGCTCGTCGAGGATCGGTAGAAGAGGTTTCGGCCTCGTCTCGGTGAAGGGTCGGAGCCTCTCACCTTTCCCAGCTGCGAGAACAACTCCTATCAAGCTAAGCCCTAGGAAGGGTAGCGAATCGAGGTATAAGAGAGCTCGTCGGGATAGAGCTTCGAGCTAGAGCGTGGTGCCGTAGGGAGCTTCGACCAGGCCAGGTCTAGGAACAATGACGGCCTTCTTAGGGCCTTCCGGTGTTGGGACGTAGAGCAGCTTCGACTTGTATATCTCAACCTTTCTCAACGGGTATATCTTCTTGGCTTCCGCAAAGATCTGCTGCGCTAGCTCTCCAAACACCATAGACTGTACCAGCTCATCAAGAGTTTTCTCCGAAGCAACCTTGCTTATGATCTCCATCATTATCTTCCTAATGGCCTTCTTCTGCGAGGTCTTGCACCTATACGTAGTCCACGTCATACCGGTTATCCTCAGCCCGTAGCCATCCTTCGTCTGCACGTTGAGTATCGCCGTTATCTTGCTACTCTTCCTCCTAGTCAAGCTCCGGACGTAGTCGCGGGCTAGCTCATGCCCCTTGAACCTCGTGTAAGCGTACTCCTGCTCAACCTTCCAAACCTGGAAGTAGAGATGGACATGCACCTGGGTTATATCTCCCGTCAAGTCGTAGAGCGTGACCTCGACCACTCTACCGAGCAGTTTCCATGGTTCGTCCGCCGGCGTTGTTGCTACAGGTACTTCCCCGAATACTGGTGGAGCTAGGATGGTGTACCACTTCTTGAGCCTCCACCTCTCCTTACCCGTTAGCCTAAACTTCTGCGCTTTAGACACGTGCCCACCTCGCCTAGGGTATGTGCCTGGACTTAAAAGCGTGATCGAGTCTCCCCACGAGCTTCAAAGCCATGGCCACATGCTCGAGTACGTCGTCCACGGTGTTCCTACACGTTAGGATAGGTACGTTTCGACACTCGACTACGCACAGCAATCCCTGGGAATCGCATTCCATAGATATCGAAACTCCCCGTGGTGCCGATCTGTTATCCGGTTCTAAAGCCCTCGTCAGCGAAATGCATGTCTTCTCATCCATTCTCACGCGCATCCTCACAACGACGATCATATTAACAACCTGGCGACTCTATCAAGCGAAGAGACGCATAGAGCTCCTCCATAGATCTGGGCCTCCTCTTCCCATGGCCAGGAGGGTTCTACGTCCGTCAACGGTACGCAATAAGCATCGTTAGCCCTGTAGACCACTGTTGAAGATGCGAGGCCGTGTGCTCGCAGAAGTTTGGAGCAGGTATTCATCGGGGCCTCTAGATCGAGGACCTCGAGCTTCAAACCTCTGATGTACGAGCGGGAAGGCTTGAGCTCGCCGCTGATCACTGCATCGACGACCTTAGCTATATCGTCGTAAACGAGCTCGAGCGTTGCAATGAGCGCTGGTAGGTACCTCGGATTGAGGGTGGATGCTATAGTAAGCTCGTGTACTCCTCTATCGATCGCAGCTAGCATTGAGTAAGCGACTTCGTACACATCGAAGCCCTCACCCCTTCTATAAACGAATCTCGGGCCTGCTAGCGATGGTGCTCTAACCGATTTCGATTCCCATAGCTTAGCAACGTGCTTAACGAGTCTTTCCTTCTCCTCATCGCTTAGCACTCCCGCTCTATCGCTTATCCCTAGCTCCTCGACGAGGCGTTTACACCCCGTGGCGGATAGCGAAGCACCGGGTATGAAGGGTTCGAGAGTCCTAAACACGCACTCCGACAACCTAGCGTTGGGGTATCGGAATAAGCGCAGCGATTCATCGACCAACGCCACCACACCACTCGATTCGAAATCAACAACCTCGTTCCTAACGGGTTCGAGGATCCGAACATCGTAGCTCGAGCCCTTGAAGCTCGCTATCGAGGCTGCTAAAGCCATGGCAACGCTGTTGGGAGGAACAACCCACAGATCCTTTAACTTGCCGAGGATCTTCAACGCTACGAACCTTCGAGATCCCAACAAATCCTGTAGCAACCTGATTCTGGTTCCCGAAACAGCTTTGCTCTGCCTAACGCCTACCAACAGCGTTAATGCACTTGAATCAACTGGTTTGGGAGCTGCGTAGAAGGGAGCGAACTCGAAGTCTATCTCTTTAACGCTGAGGAAGTTGATTAAGAGAGCTGTAGCTACGAGGGCCTCTGGATCCAGAGAGTAGATAATGGATACCTTGGAGTACTTCGATAACTCTTCGAGGCTCAGCTCCTTAAGGGACAAACCCCGTGACCCGCACTAACATCGCTAACCCGCTATCTCGCTAGAGGCTCCCGTGTATTCGCTGAACTCTATAGCTTTGCTGAGGTACTGCGATACGAGAACCTTGGCCCTCTCGGGGTCGTATTCGAAATCCGGTGGGAGTTTGCCAACCCTTTTGTAGTACTTTATCAGAGCCCTTATCTTCGACTCTATCTCTATCAACCCCCTCTTACTCGCAAAATCCTTCGGATGCTCTTGCAGATGCCTACGGAGATTGACGGCGCGAGCCATTAATCTCAGTAGGTCTTCCGGTATCGGTGGGAGAAGCCCGTGTTTCTCGAGGATCTTGGTGAGCTTAACGCCGAGAACGGATCTAACTAAGGGGATCCCGTATTGATCACGCAGTATTATGCCTATCATTGAGGGCGTGTAGCCCATCTTAGCGAGCTCCACTATCAGCGCCTCTATCTCTTCCGGAGTGTAGTGTATCCACTTCGGGATCCCAACCCTGACGGGTCTCGTAGAGTGCGACTGTCCTTTATCTCTCTTCTTACCAGCCACCGCTCAACCACCAACGCACTAAGGTGTTTCCCAGAGGCTTAAAATATCTATGTTTGTTCGCAGCCACTCACCAAAGGCTCTAAAAGCCTTAGCTCTGTGACTAAGGCTGCACTTCACCTCGATCCCCAGCTCAGCAAACGTCGTATCGAAGCCCATGGGTATGAATATGGGGTCGAAGCCAAAACCGTGGGATCCCCTAGCTTCGCCGGCTATTCTCCCCTCAACCCTACCTACGAAAGTCTTGACGTCTCGCTCCGACAACGCTATGGCAACCACGGCCTCGAAGTACGCTTTCCTATTCTCCTCGCCCTCCATGAGCTTCAACACACCCTTCAAACCAATGGTTTTGTACACATAGCTACTGTAAGGCCCCGGAAACCCGCCGAGGGCCTCGATGAAGAGCCCCGAGTCCTCCACCACAACGGGCTTACCTAACGCTTGGTAAGCTTGTAATGCCGCAAATCTAGCGATCTCCTCCAGATCTTCGCTTTGTATCTCGAGCTTCTCAACGTTTACCGGGTAGAGCTCGATTCCAAAGTCGCGGAGAACGTAGTTAGCTTCATCGATCTTGTTCCTGTTCCTCGTTGCCATCGGTATCCTCACTCTCGATCCTCTCCCCATACCGTCCTCCTCCTCTCGACGTACCTACCCATAGTCCTTATCTCGCGAACGCGCGCAACAACGTCGCGCCAACGATCATACGTTCTAGAGTATCCGCGGAGGAAGCAGTTCTTGAACTCCTGCTCTGCTACGAAATGCGTGCTCTCTATCGCTCTGAAGGCTATGTGAACGTCTATCGCTTTATCCTCGAGAGCGTTGCTGAACTCTGCGAGTCCGAAGTCTATCACGTAGAGCTCGCCTAGGGGATTGATTATCGCGTTAGACGTGGTTGGATCTCCATGCACGAGCCCACCACCATGCATCTTACCTAGGAACTCGCCGAGAATCTCGAAGTACCTACACGTATCATCGCACCAACCTTTTTCAACGACGTAGTCCCTCAGGAGTATTCCCTCGACGAACTGCATGATTAGCAACCCGGACTCCTCGTCGATCCAGAGAGGTACGGGGGCTCGGACTCCGAGCTCCAACGCTTTCAGTATGGCTCTCGCCTCTTTCCTAGTCCTGGAAACCCTTAGCTTAGCATCTATTCTAGGATCTAGGAAAGGTTTGGGTAGCCTCAGCTTAGCAACAGCATCGATCCCCAGGAACCTGCATCGAAGAACGCGAGCTTCTGCACCAACGCTAAGCTCTTCGCATCTCTCCAAAACCTTGACAACTTTATCAACAGTCCTAACCTCCTCAACGAGCCTCGATAACCTCGTTAACGCCTCCAAACGATGTCCACCTCGTCAACCCTCCACCTCTGCCTAATGATCGCTTCTTCTACAGGGATCCTAACGCCGTGCTTGAACGCTAGCAACCCCGTCCACGCAATCATCACACCGTTATCGACTGCGTAGCGAGGTGGAACTACGTAGTGCTCGACCCCGTAGTACTTAGCGAAGGCCATGAGCTTTTCCCGGAGCACGGGACTAGCAGCGACGCCCCCAACGAGCATGACCTCCCTTTTACCCGTCTGCATCAAACACCTAGCAGCTATCTCCAGAACGCTGCCGTACGCTACCTCTCTAAGCGATAGACAAACGTCTCCCTCCCTCCCCTTCAGCGATTTGTACATCTTGACCGCTGCGGTTAGAAGACCGGAGAACGCAACATCCTGCCCCCGAACTACGTAGGGAAGATCTACGAAATCCCTCCCCTTCTCAGCACAGATATCGACCACGTGTTTACCGCTAACAACGTAGGGAGGAGCTAGACCAACTTCCCTAGCGAAGGTATCTAGCAGGTTACCTAAAGCGATATCCAGAGTCTCGCCGAAAACACGGTACCTACCAGAGACAAAGGCGAGCACAGCGGTGTTTCCCCCAGATAGGTAAACCACAACCGGATCCCTAGCCCCTGTAACCTTCAACCCTATCTCTATGTGCGCCACCGCATGGTTCACGGGTACAAGGGGTTTGTCGTAGTACGCTGCGAGCATACGAGCTATGGTGGCTCCCACACGTAGACACGGACCCATTCCGGGTCCGAGTGCTACGGCAACAGCGTCAACGTCCTTTATCGTTAAACCAGCTTCTTCGAACGCTTTCTTAACGGCTTCTGGACCCTTCTCTGCGAAGAGCCTAGATGCTTCACGTGGATGGATTCCGCCTTTCTCTGGAACGTACTTAACTCTGACATCGGCTAAGACGAATCTCTCCTCCTCGTCGGTAACTATTCCTACCCCAAAGGTGTGAGCCGTCGATTCTATACCTAGAACTATCACGCTTTCTTAGCCTCGGAAACGAAGATCGTGTAATTACACTTACCGCAATGCCACCTCGGCTTAGGCCATCTATGGAACGCCATAACCGAGCCACAGCGTGGGCAAACCTTGTTCTTCAGCCTTATGGTTCCCGTACTGTAGTCGTATTCATATAGTTGCGACCGGAACCTCTTACCCTCCTTCGCCATAGCAGTCACCCGTCTAAGCTTCGATACCCATCCTCTTAAGGATGTACTTAGGCTCTATCAGCTTGAGCCTATCGAAACTTCGATAAACGTGTACGTGGGCTCTAGAAGCTCCTCTACCGTACTCACCAAGTATCTTCTTAACAACGACGAGCTTCGGATCAACACCGTAGAGCTTGGCTACGAAATCCCTCACCTGTGTTCTCGAGGGGGTTCCCGTAGTTATGTGATCGAAGTGAAGGTCTAGTTCTAGGCGGTCGATGAGCTTGTTGTACCACTCCTTCACTATCGTCACCGTCACCCCTTCCCCCATGCTAAAGCTCTTCCCCTGATTACCTAGCTTGAGCTCGAACGCCATGCTACTCAACCCAGAGTCAAGGCTATACGCCGACCTTTAAAGCGTATCTACCCGGCTTCTCTATCCCCAAGAGCTTCGCTATCTTAGATCGATTGGGATCGACTATTATCACCATTCCACTCCACTCCTCGCTGAACTCCGTTGATCCGCATACTGGGCACTTCTCCTCCTCTATTCTAACAAGAGCTTTGCACCTGATGCATGCCTTGAAGCCCTTTATGGTTCTGGACGACATGCTCATCTACCTCTCTTCCTCTTGTACTCTTCGATCCACTCTAATTTTCCTAGATACGGCTGCCTCATCGTGAGGCTCATTCTGGGAAGCCTCTGCCCAGCAGTTGCACTAACACTGGTTACCCTAGCTCTTACCACATCCTCTCGCTGCAGAACTCTCTTACTCTGTCGGAGAACTATAGCTCCTCTCACGGGGTCGAAGTACGCCTCCTCGTCCGATATCTGCGATATGTGTATGAAGCCCTCTATAGGCCCTATCCTTATCTGGGCACCGTGCCTCGACACCTCGCTGATGCTTCCCTCAACAATCTCGTTGATCATGGGTACGTAGGCCAGGATTTCTAGCTCGACTTCGTGATACGTAGCGCCGTCACCCATGATTATGTACCCCTCAGGAGAGATCCTCACGAGGTTCAGCGCGACGACGAACCCAAGATCTCTGAAGTACTTCCCCTCAAAACGTTCCCTAAGCTCCTTAAGCGCAGCGTTCTCTAGGATCCTCTCCTTGTTGGGAGATCTAAGCGCTTCTGCACCCATCGTGTCCCGAGGCTCGATCCTAACTATGCATTTAGCTCTGTACACACGGAACAACAGACTGCACCTCGGCGATTCTAACCCTAGCCACTGTCCTAGGCACTAGTAAAAACCTCTAATCTTCTACCAAACTTTCGAAGAACTACAACCTTAACTCCTTCGCTTCTACATTTCCTAACCATCTCCTTATCGAACGTCACGAGCACGGCTCCCAGCTTCTTAACGCTGCAGATTATCCTATCATCGAAGCGCTTACCATCGCAATCGCTGTCCAACACCTTTACCGCTCGATCGAGGAGGTTGTTCAGGATCCATCGTGCGTACCTAGCCTTCTCCCCCGATCCCTGAGCTAATCTGCGAAGCTCCTCCAACACGGGCTTAGTTACGTACAGTGCATCGCATAGCAGAGCATCGAGTATCGAATCGAGAGAGACCGAGTCCTTGGCCACCGCCATGAGCACGCTCGTGTCCGCAACGAACAAGGTCATACCTTCGGCACGCCCCAACCAACCAATCTCCACCGATCCCTAACTCGCCTGCTTATCGCAACCTTACTGCTAGGTAGCACCACGACGGGTCTCCCCAACTTAACTTCGACGAGGTCTTTGCTGACCTTGGTCACGATACCCATGGTCACGGCCGTGCCCACCGTAAGCATCAGAGGTTCCCTGAGCTTGATGGGCTCCACCTTCTCCTGGTACCTACTACCGACGACGCGCTCAAAGAGGTGGTACTCTATCACGAGGTTATCCACGGGATCGGGAACTCTGTGCCCCACGACGTTACCTATCATCAGATCCCCCTTGGTTAACGAAGGGTCTAGAGACGTCGCTATCGCAACAAGGCCTCCGGGACGTGCCTCCTCAACCTCTATACCTCCGTACCTAATGCTCTCGACCTTAGCCGTTAAAGGCACGTACTTATACCTCCTAGGACCGACCTCTACCCTGACCCCCGGCTTGATCTCGACCTCGTCGCCGACCCTTATGACTCCCTGAAGAAGGGATCCCCCTAGAACACCTCCAACGAGTTCGCTTGGCCTCGTACCCGGCTTGTTCACGTCGAAGCTCCTAGCCACGTACATGAGCGCTGGCCCGCTGAGGTTCCTCTCAGGAGGATTGAAGAGCTTGGCCATCGCCATCACCAAAGCATCTATGTTAGTCTTATGCAACGCGCTTACGGGAACTATCGGTGCATCCGCATACGATGTCTTGCTCAGGAACTCGATTATCTCCCTGTAGTTCTCCTTAGCCCTCTGCTTATCAACGACGTCGAGCTTGTTTTGAACAACTATCAGCTGCTTAACACCTATGATCTCCAAAGCCATTAGATGTTCACGCGTCTGAGGCTGCGGACAAGGTTCGTTAGCGGCTATTACTAGCAGCGCTGCGTCCATGAGCGTCGCCCCTGCGAGCATCGTAGCCATCAGAATCTCGTGGCCTGGAGCATCGACGTACGAAACCCTTCTGATCAACTTAGCCGGAGAACCATCTCTGCACACCAGCTCGGTTGTGTAGCTATCGGGAGGCTCCATACCTTCGCACACGGCTATGTTTCCATCTGCATAGCCGAGCTTTATCGTCATGGATCTCCTCATTTCCTCGGAGTGTCTAGCAGTCCAAACACCTGTTAGTGCTTGAACTAAAGTAGTCTTTCCGTGATCAACATGCCCAACAACGCCTATGTTCATGTCGGGTACGGGAATCTTACTCATACTAAACCCCCTTCACATAGCTACAAGACCCTTAAAAGAGTGTTGAGAAGCTGATCGCTAGGTACTACGTGGTTAGTAGAGGAGAACAGCATTCACTTGCACGATGTCTTCGGAGATCGTGTTGCCCCTCACGAGCTTCCTCCTTCTCTCACCATCTTCTCTAGGTCTGAATCCAGGGCCTGAGGATAGGAGTACGTACTTCTTGACGGGGCCCGGTATGTCTGGCCTCATCGGAAACCCTGCTAGATCTGAGCCCCCTCTTATCAAGAGCCTCTTGCCCGGAAGACCAACGATAGAGGCATCAACAACGTCTCCTATCCTCAATCCCAGCAACTTGCTCGCTCTATCCCCCGTCACCCTGATCTGGAAAGCAGGAGCTCTCAGAACCTCTCCGAGAGCTCTGTCCTTACCGACCTTCTCCATCATGAAGTCCGCTGGTGCGCGAAGCTCCTGCTTATCTATCGAAGAATCCGCAACCACTCGCGCAACCAGCTTCGTCTTCTCCTTCTTCTCGCCGATCTCCTTGAATATCCTAACCACGACGACCCCGATCTCGGGCTTGATCCTCTCGATGATTACCGGGTGGAGCTTGACCGTGGGAAGCTCGAGCTGTTCCTTATGCTTATCGCTGTACTCCAGACTATCGTCTGCAACCACCATCACAGGCACCGCTATGGGATTCCGAACCTTTGGATCCGCAACCACTACCTTGAACTCAGGCAACTCCCTACGTCACCTCCGATCACAGTGGAAGGCTGTGAGAAGCTTAAAACTCTCATCGTAGCAACGCAGCTAGCGCAGCGTAGTCGGGGTTACTCACAGCCTTTATCCGAAGTATCTCCCTAAGAACCTCGATCTCATCTTCGCTGAGTAGGTGCCTCAACTGCATGATCATGGTCCTCGCGTGGTACAGAGGAACGTCCGTGTACAGAACGTCCCCTTCTTTAACGTGTCTACCGATGAGCACGTTGCCCCTTATCGAAATCGCTACCTCAGCCCCCTTCCTCGCCTCCTTCAACGGCTTGCCCATGTGCTGGATCTGCATTATCTCTCCAACGCGTCTACCATCGCTTCGCATCAACGGGTACCCAGGTTTTATCACGCCTCCTAGAACCTCGACTCCTACTATCGCAGGATCGCTTCTCCTAAAGACACATCCCGGAATAACTCTGATCTTCCCTGGGAGAATAAGCTTCGAAAGCAGGTTCTCTTCCTCACGCTTCTTCTCTTCCGAAACCCACTTCTCGTAGTCCTCGATGAGCCTGTATATTATGTTGCTTTGAAAGACCTTGATCTTCTCCCTATTTATTATCTCCTCTGCTTCCGGTAGAGGTTTGACGTTGAATAGCAGCACTACCCCTAGGTACTTATCCTCTCTAGCCACTATGGCTGCCTCTATAGCTTCCCTCTTGGTGAGGGAACCCACATCAGCTAACCTTATGGGTATACCTTTTCTCTGAAGAGCTGATACAAGGGCTTCCAACGTCCCAAGAGTATCGGCCTTGACCACCACTCCCTTTACCTCGCTTCGAAATCTGATGCTCTGAACCTCCTCCGCAACCCTCTTCTTGTACTCCTCGATAACGTCCTCGCTAGGCACCACGTACAGAGGCGAACCCGCGATAGCATCATCCAGATTCGGAGCAGCGATCCGAACTCCTGCAGCTGCTGAAACCTCTTCAACTGGTGCCAGACCCGACTTAACCATCCTTATATCCGTCAGAGGCCTCGGCATGAGAAGTGCTCTAACCCGGGTCACTATGGGTCCGTTGAACCCTTCCAAGACTATGATGTCCCCACGCCTTATGACACCATCGTATATTATCACGTCTATCGTAGTTCCATACCCCGGCTGCTCCTTAACCTCGAGAACGACGCCCTTGGCCGGCCCCTCCGCGTACTGGAGTCTTTGAGACATGTACTTCTGCGTAATTCCAGCTAGAACCGCTAAGAGCTCTGGGATACCCTCGCCTGTCTTCGCCGAGACCGGTACTATGGGAACGGTTTTCAGAAAGTCGCGTACTCGATCGAACCTCTCCGCTATCACACCATGGCTAGCCAGCTGACCTATGAGCATGTATATGGAGTCCTCCAACCTCTTAACTACTGCAGGGCTCTGCTGCTTCAAGCTCTCGATGAAAGGTGCGTCGGGAAGAGGTTTCCAGCCAGGGATCTTATCGATTTTATTAGCAGCGACAACGAATGGGACCTTCCTCTCGCGGAGGATCTCTATGCTCTCTACGGTTTGAGGCATCACCCCCTCGTTGATGTCTATGACCAGTATGGCTATGTCGGCAACGCTACCACCTCTCCGCCTCAGGTTCGCGAAGAGCTCGTGACCCGGCGTGTCTATGAATAGCAGTCCCGGTATTTCGAGTTTGAAAGGTATCATCTTCTTAAGAGGCTCAGCAATCTTTTCTATGACAGATGCAGGTACTAGGCTCGCACCCACGTGCTGAGTCATCTCACCAGGCTCCTTCTTCGCTACCGCCGTACCTCTTATCTTATCGAGCAACGTCGTTTTCCCGTGATCGACGTGGCCCAGAACCACAACTATGGGCTGCCTTAACCTCCTCCCACCGCGCTGCGATGATGCCACGGGTAAGCACCTTCTATACCCTCGATTCACGGAGCCTCTCGGACGAACGCTAAAAAGCTTTGGTGAAGACCCTACCTAGCCCTTCTACCCATGTACTGAGAAGTCCATGGCAACCTCTTGGGGTCTCTACCCATCTTAAACGATTTGAAGCATTTGCTTGAGCAGAACCATAGTATGGCACCGTTGTTCCTAACGAACATTATCCCCGTTCCTGGCTCTATCAGCTTTCCGCAGAAGCTGCACCTCTTCCTGCTGACCATGGTCCCTAACCCCCAGCCCTATGCGATATCTACTTATATAAGCCCTATTAAGTCTTGGTCTGTGCGGGGTGCTGTACATGCCTAAGGTGGTAGAGGAGGTGAAGACCAAGGACTACGAAGTGAACGTTATAGAGGAGATAGGGTTTCCTGCTGAGGTCGTGCAGATACTGGGTAGAACGGGTGTTACTGGGGAGGTTACTCAGGTTCGCGTAAGGATTCTCGAGGGTAGGGATAGAGGTAGGGTTCTGACCAGAAACGTGCGTGGCCCGGTTAGGATAGGAGATATATTGATACTTCGCGAGACCGAGCGTGAAGCTAGGAAGTTAACGACGAGGAGGTAAAAACGGTGCTTTGAAGAACGTCGATTAGCTACGGAGAAACGTTTTTACTTGGCTGCTTTAGCTCTCAGCTCGTTAGCTACCTTCACCAGCTCTTCTACGAGATCCCTAGCTCCTCCCGGATCGATTATGCATGCCGAAGCTGCTGCAACCTCTATTCCCGCAGCTTCTCCAAGCCTCTTCTTGCTAGGTACGTAGAGGTACGGAATCTTCTTCTCTTCGCATAGCAGAGGTAAGTGAGCAACCACCTCGGGCGGATCTACGTCTTCGGCTATAAGCACTAACTTGCACAACCCTCTCTCTACACCCTTCGTAGTTTCGTTAGTACCCTTCTTTATCTTTCCACCCGTTTCCCTAGCCTTCCTAAGCGCTTCGTAGGCTTTCTCAGCCACATCCGGAGGCGTCTCGAACCTTACATAGAAGGGTTTGGACATACGTCATCCCCATCCGGCACCCGTCGTCGTGTGTGAGTGATCGGGGTCTATACCCTAAAAACTTTATCGTATCTAGGGATGCGCGTAGATCACGCGCACGGCTCTACGCTCTACTCGATCAACTCTACCGAAGCCGAAGCGCACCATCTGAACGACTTCCCCAGCCAAGTTCTTCAGCACGGCTTCGCCAACGCACGGGATTCTCCGTAGCCTCATCCCCTCCGCCTTAAGCACCACTACCTTGACCGCGTGCTCTACGGGCACCCACTGAACTATGCCCCATCCATGCTCCTTAGCCACCTCCACACCTCCGCTCACGGCCTTGCCTCGAAGAACCCCGTTTTCGTTACCAACGATCCTCACGTTGGTGAACTCCATGAGCCTGAGCCCACCTTTACTAAGAGCTTCGTGCGCATCGCTTCTGGTTATGAAGACCTCGGCTCTGTTCAAGACGTACTTTCTCGTACCTAGATCCTGCGCGGGGTGGAATCGAAGCGTTACTTCGTGCGGCAAGGTCATTCCTTCGATAACGAGCTTGACGGGGTCCTCGACGACGAATACGCGTTTGCATACCCTATCAGCTATCTTCCGGTTTAAGGATGCTATGTTCTCCCAGCTCACGGTGGCGTCCGTGGACTTGACTCCCAGCTCTAGGATGAGCTGCTTTATCGTCTCCGGAAGAATTCCTCTCCTCCGGAGAGCTGCTATCGTCCCAAACCGGGGATCGTCGATCCCAAGGAACTTATCCTCGAATCTGCGGAGAAGCTCCTTCATCTTAGACTTGCTAAGTATGAACCCCTCTATACTCACCCTACCGAAGTTTATGACCTCAGGGTACCTCCACCCAAGGTGCTTGTATATGAACATCTGCTTGATGGTGTTGACCGCGTGCTCACGTCCTCTCAGTATATGCGTTATGCCGAGTAGATGATCGTCTACGGCTGCAGCGAAGTTGTATGTTGGCCAAACTATGTACTTATCGCCTGTAACAGGATGAGGATGCTTCGAGGTGTCTATGATTCTGAACGCTACCCAATCCCTAACCGCTGGATCTGGATAGCTTAGATCCGTCTTCACCCTGACAACGGCTTCTCCTTCACTGTAGAAACCTTCGAGCATCTTATCGAATCTTTCTAACTGTGTCTCCGGAGGCTCATCTCTGTGCGGACACGGTTTCCCAACGTTTCTCAATTCTCTGAACTTATGGGCCGGGCATAGATCGACGTAGGCACCTCCTACGGCAAGCAACTTCTTAACGACGTCGTAGTACAACTCCATTCTAAGGCTCTGCACGTACTCCTCGTCCCAGGAGATCCCCAACCATCGAAGATCCTCCTCTATCAACCTGTAAGCTTCGGGTAGAGGTGTTTTTATCCTAGGATCTGTGTCCTCGAAGCGCAGCACGAATCTTCCTCTGTACATCCTCGCATACTCGTAGCTCAGTATCGCCGCTCTAGCATTGCCTAGGTGTATCGCGAAGTCTGGGTTAGGAGCGAATCTAGTGCATACACAACCCCAAACCTCGACGTTTGGAAGCGGTGGCAATCCCTTCTTTTCTTCCTTAGCTCGCTGAATCTCTACACTCAACCCCTCCGCAAGTCTCCTAAGGTCGTTGGCTTCGAGGCTATTTACGTAGTTAACAACTTCGGAGACTACCTCGGCAACCTTACGTGCGTAAGGCCTCAACTCCCTTAGCTCTCCGAGAACCTTGTTCATTACGGGACCTACCCTAGCCTTGCCATACCTAAGCGCGTTCTCCACAGCGTATCGCAGAGCAACTCTCTTAACGAGCTCAGCGTCGAAGTCTTTCGAGTTCGACGAGGTCATTCTCATCCACCAGCACAGCTCTAAGCACCTGAATCTCGCACGGGATAAGCTCCGAGTAGATGAGAACTAGCCCAGGGCGAGGAGATCTAACCACACGAACCTCGCGCTTGCCTGTAAGCACGTAGAACACCTTAGCTCCTCGATCGATTTTACAACCCTCACTGATTAGCGGATACACCCTGTACCCCCTACCCTCGAGTATGTACACCCTCGTACCAGCCCTAATTAGGTACCCGCGTTCTCTATCGCTATAGAGAACCGCCATGTCGAAGTTGCAGGTCCCCGTCGTGGGATCTATCGCCACTCCAACAACGTAGTTGCTCAGCATCTCGACGAACTCGGAAGAACCTTCGAAGGGTTCGTAGTCGTAGACTCTCCTCGCAGTATCTATGTACACCTTAACTCTCTCGTTCAGCACATCGCTAGGGTCTGGGGGCGTAGGAAAGTAGAGGTTGATGTCCCTTATCTTAGCAATCTCGTCCCTCGACGCTCTTACGTAGATGTACGTGGTCAAGCTCAATAGCCTCGATTAACGATGAAGTTTATCAATTCCTTCAACAGCTCCTTCCTACCCTCGTTAGCGAACTCGATGCTCTCTATCACATCGATGGCTTTGGAGGCGTATTCCCTCGCGATCTTCCTGCATTCATCGACGGCTCCACAATTCTCAATTATTCTAATAGCTTTCTCGATGCTTTCCTCAGTCTTACTATCCGAGTTGAGAATCCTCAGGAGCTCCTCAGCTTCGGAGGGCTCGCTCCGCTCAACCGCGATTATTATCGGCAACGTCTTCTTCCCCTCCCTAATATCGCTGTACCTAGGCTTACCTAGTTTCTCCGTATCTACGGTTATTCCGAGAATGTCGTCCACTATCTGGAACGCTAAGCCGGCGTACCTCATAGCGAGCTTGATTCTCTCCGTAGCCTTCTGATCGGCGCCAGCAGCTATCGCCCCTATAGCGCCGCAGGCTTCGAAGAGAGCCGCGGTCTTTCTCTCTATCATAGCCATGTACTCGCTCAATGAAACAGCGCTCCTCTTCTCGAAGTCCATGTCCATTGCCTGCCCTTCTGCGAGCGCGATCGCTGCCCGCGTCAACTCTTTAGCCATTCTATATACGCGCTCCACGTCCAGCCCTAGCTCGACGCACTTCAGAAGCGTGTGCAGAGAGTAGGCGTAGAGAAGGTCTCCGGCTAGGATAGCCATGGGCTCTCCCCACACCACGTGGACTGTTGGAACGCCTCTCCTCACGGTATCGCGATCCATGATATCGTCGTGTATCAACGTGTAAGTGTGTAGAATCTCTACAGATGCTGCAGCGTACGAGAGAGCAGCCTCGTTAGCGCACCCCAGACCCTCGCCAACTAGGAACACTATAGCTGGTCTAAGCCTCTTGCCCCCCGCACGTACGTAGTGAAGCGCTGCATCGCGTAGCCCTTGGTGACCCACGGCCACCTCCTTCATTATCACGTCGTCGACAAGGCTAGCCACTCGAGCAATGTAGCTCTTGAGAGGCTCCGACATTTAATTCCCCTCGGCACTCAGCAGCTTATGCAAGGTATATAGGCTCTTCTATTCCTCAGCGCGAGACCTCGCGCGCATATCCAAGATGCTAGCTCTCCGCTCACCACTATCGGAACGTTCTTTAGATCCTCAACGCTCTTAGCTCCGAGTAGCGACATGATGACCTTGAGGTTCTTGATCATCGTCTCAACGTTCCGCGTCCCCAGGACTGCATCCAGCAGTGCTGGGCGCGCTACCCCTGCGATATCCGCCCCCAACGCGATGCTCTTAGCTATGTCCAGCCCCTTCCTAATACCCCCGCTGGCAATTATCGTTGCATCGGGAGCCCCAGCCCTAGCCTCGACTATGGAAACCGCTGTGGGTAGCCCCCAGTCATCGAGCTCTACGTGGATGGAATCGTCGTCTCCGCTCCTCAGCCTAAGCCTTTCTATCCTAACCCAGTTCGTTCCACCGGCTCCCGCAACGTCTATGATCTTCACACCGCATCTCCGCAACGCGCTCGCAACCTCCATACTCATACCGAACCCAACCTCCTTCACGATTATCGGGATGTCTAGCACCTCCACTACCTTAGCCACGGCTTCTAGAACCCCCTTGAAGCTCCTATCCCCCTCGGGCTGCGCCATCTCGTGGGCAACGTTGAGGTGTATGGATAGCGCATCAGCCTCGACGACTTTGACCAAGCGCTGGAGATGCTCGAGGCTCAACGTAGTCAACTGCGTACCGCCAATGTTAGCGATCACGGGAACATCCTTGGCAACATCCCTAACAACGCGATAGCTTTGTTCTAGAGATGGATCCACGAGCATCGGTCTCTGGCTACCTACCTCTATAGCTATTCCCAATCGCGATGCTAGTAGACCGAGCTTCCTATTGATTTCGAGAGCTTGCATCGAGCCCCCCGTCACGGCCTCTATTATCAGCGGCGCCGAGAGTTCGTAGCCCAAGAACTTAGTCTTGGTATCGATCTCGTCGAGCGATACCTCGGGCGCAGCATTGTGAATGAATCTAACGTTCTCGAGCCAGTTAGTTAACGGTCCTTCCACATCGTTGCGAAGCGCAATCTCTATGTGCTCATCCTTTCTATGGCCGGACACCATTACTCAACTACCTGAGTACCGATCTCGGGTTCCGAACAAAGAGCTTGCTTAATAACTCGAGGGTTGTGCCCCACGATGTACACCGAGCCCACTCCAGCGATTCGTCCAATACCTTTGACCAGCTTCGTTCTCATGCCCCCAGTAACGTCGTGTCCCCGAACTGCGACCTCGTCCATCGACTGCAGATCCCGGGATAACGAGAACTTCCTAACGACTTCTCCCCTCCTTAGAACCCCTGGAACCCTGGTTACGAACACAAGCCTCTCCGCTCTAAATGCGTACGCGAGCTCCCATGCGAGCTCGTCTCCCGACGCTATTCTGAACACCTCATCGACTACGTCCAGCACAGCGTCTCCGTACAGCACGGGGATCAATCCCATACGCAGAGCCGCTGAAATCGTAGCGGTGTCTAAGAAGAGCTTTCCCCTACGCATGTAAGCGATGGCATGCGTATCGATGCCGAAAGCCTTAAGCCCAGCTAGCCGAAGAACTTCGACCACCTTCGAGTTCATCTCCCTCATAACCTCTACAACCCTGAGGAAAGCTTCGCTACTCTCAACCGATCCAAACTCTTGAACCACGTAGTGCCCGAAGCCCCCACCACCATGAACCAGCACGAGCTTGTCGATGCAGCCCCTATCGATGCACTCGCCAATAGCTTCAGCGATCGCTTCGAGCTTAGCGTAGTCGATGCTGAAAGGCTTCGACTTATCGCTTATCACCGACCCACCTATCTTAACCACGTGGATCCTCACGGTATCTCCACCTTAGCTACCACGACCTCGAACCCGTTAACCCACGGTAAAAGCGATGGGACGCAACCCTCGCTGCATTCGTAGCCCGTGACCCCCTCGACTAGTGCTCGGTAGAACCTTAGATACTCCAGCACCTCCGAAGGGCTTCGCGCGTTAACGAGCTTCATAACTACGTGGGACACGGCTTTGCATACGAAGCTCCTCAACGAAGGGTCTTCGGCTACCCTAGGCATTTCACGAAGAACTTCGCACTTCGAAACCCTCACAGCGATAGGTAGGGGGATCCGCGGTCTCACGACCTCGTCTAGACGAGCAACGCAAGCCGTGCCGTACTTAGCTACGCAGATCATGGAGTTAACTAGTCCGGGATCTGCGTTAAGCACGTCCGAGACGAGGGATAACGCAGCTTCCTCGATTCTCTTCGGTACTCCTCGGGGAAGCGATGCGTAGACGCACAAAACGTATTGAACGGTTCTCGGCAGCGTCGATATGTCGTCGCTGGGGAGGAGAGGATCGATGCCTAAACTCGATAGGGTGTCTGTGGCTAGCCTCCAGCTCTCCTTATCCATCGTGAAGCTGGGTGCGCTAGGCTTGAAACATACCCTTTTGAGGGGCAGCGATAGGTGCGTCGAAAACAACCCTGGAAGCGATAAGGATATCAACGGGTGGGGAACCCATAGCCAGATACCCATGGCTCAGTCGCCGAGGGAGAACTCCACAGCTGCGTAGCCAACAACCGAATCCCGACGCTTCGTAACGTCTCCACTCGTTGCGTAGGCGAGTACCTTCGCCCTTCTCACCCCGCGCTTCTTCGCAAAGCACATGGATACCGCAACTGCTGGGAGTCCGCAAGCCGTAAGGTTCACACGCTCCGCATATCTGAGGAGCTCTAGGTAGTCTAGAGTCTCAACGATTCGAAGCGCCTCCAGATCCTTAGATCTAGCAGTCTCGTAAGGTTCGTAGTGCGTCCAATCGGTGGTGGCTATCAAAACAACATCGTTCGGAAGCGCTTGGCACAGCGCTTCGCATACATCTTCCACCACTTCGACCCCCTCCAAGGCGATGGTGATCGGCACAATCGGAGGGGGATTCGATCTATAGATGAATTGTATGAAGGGTAGCTGCACCTCTATACTGTGCTCGTAGATGAAAGGCTTGTCATCTACATCTAGGTAAGAGCTTCTGCGCGCTACAGCCATAGCTAGCTCGGTATCTACGCTCACCTCGCCCAACGGTGTTACCCAAACACCTCTAACCATTATCGCTGCCGGCGATCCTAGACCGCTGTGGTTAGGCCCTACCACGACTATGGCTCGAGGCCTCTTCTGACAACTCAGCGAGTAGTAAACGTGAGCTGCTATTGGACCGCTATACACGTAGCCGGCGTGAGGAGATATGTAGGCAATACAGCGAACAACGCCGCTCTCCGATGGGTTCCCAGGTTTCTTTCCGGGGCCTAGGGGGTGGAGAAAGCATCTCTCTACCTCTTTCAATAGGGAATCCTTATCGCTGGGATAAAACGTTCCTGCGGCAACTGGATAGCGCTTCTCCATAGGGCTTCACAACCGTGTTTCGAACTCTTCGTAGGTTACGGGAAGATCTTCCTCAGGACCTATGGCTCCACGTTCTCGCAGCACCTGCCTAGCTAAGATCCAGAAGAGTAAGGCTAACGATTTCCTCCCCTTGTTGTTAGCCGGTATCGCTAGATCTATACCGCTCAACTTGTTGTCCGTGCTAACGAAGGCAACTACCGGTATCCCAACCTCGATCGCTTCGTCGAGCGCCTGACTATCGACTCGGGGATCGGACACCACCAGCACGTCGGGCTCGTAGTACCAGTCAAGCCTTGGGTTCGTCAGCGTCCCCGGAATGAACCTCTCAACCACGGGTTTAGCCCCCGTGAACTCAGCGAATTTAAGCACTGGCTTGTACCCGTACTGCTTCGTTGACACAACCATTATTCGCTCGGGCTCGAACCGCGCCAAGAACTTCCCCGCGATCCTCAACCTCTCATCGGTCTTCCTAACATCTAGTATGTACAGACCGTCTGGTCTAACCTTGAATACGAACTTCTCCATATGCTTCGTGCAACTATGGGTACCTATGTGAACCCCTGCTTGTAGGTAAACCTCTAGCGGTACCAAGAGGTTGAGTTGAGGTGCTCCCTCTTGACCCATGGTCTTCACCTAACCGCGTAGTGCACGGCTTCTCTAATCAGCTCAACGTGCGATAGGAGCATCCTTCTACAGCAGTACCTCTTGATCCCCAGCTCGTCGAGAACTTTCTTTGGATCCTCACCTTTCTCAACGCGTTTCCTGAACTCCTCCCATACTGCAGCAATCGGGTATCCGCAGGTGAAGCAACGAACGGGGATTATCATCGCCTTCACCTATAAGACTTCTGTCTGAACCTCCTAGCGCTGTACCTCAACCACTTCTCAGGCTCAGTTCTTCTAGGATCTCCAGACAACATGTACCTATCGAATTCTCGGTACAGCTCCTTTAGAATCGACAAGCCGAAGAAAGCTACCAAGCCTCGCGCTATCGCCATCCGAACCGCGTCTGCTTGAGCCATGACGCCGCCGCCCTCGACTTTCACATCTATATCGATGGAATTCCGTAGCTCTGGTGAAACGAGGAGGAGCGGCTCAATCATTTTCCACCTAGCCATCTCTATGGGCCATATCTCTATCGGGACCCCATTAACTCGAACCCTACCGTGGCCGGGTCTTATCACGGCCCTAGCTATGGCAGTCTTCCTCTTGCCTACGCTCACCACAATCCTTTTTCCAGCTACGATCTGGGGATAGGCTCCGAGAACCCTTAGCTCCTGCTTCTGCTCCGTCATAGCCCGACACCCTTCCAACCCATTGCCTTGGCTATCTCTGCTAGAGTTACGTACTCGCTTCTCTTAAGTTGATCAGCTAGCGTGTCCGCGAAGACAATGCGTTCCCTGTTACTGAGCTCCTCAGGAACGCCTATGTAAGCCTTAACGCGCTTCAATGCCTTCTTTCCTCGCCAGTCCTTTGGGAGCATTCCCCACACCGCCTTCTTAAAGATGTTTATAGGGTTCCTAGGTCTGTGAGGTGCATGTCTATACGGGTTCTTATGCGTCTTGACCTCTAGCCAGAGCTTGTAGCTCTCTACAACCATATGCTTATCTCCCGTAACAACAGCTTTCTCAACATTCACCACATGGAGCCTGAAGCCCATCAACGCGAGTTTAGCGACGTAGCTCGCTAATCTACCTAGCACAGCACCTTCGGCATCCACGACAATCTCCCTACTCTTCGCAACCCTTGAGAGGTATTGGGGAAGCGCAATCATCTCCGTCATATTATCACCCTTACACCGCTACCTCTGGGGTTCTCCTTAACCAATTCGAGTATGTGGATCGGTCTACCGCCAGCCGCCCTTATCTTCTCGATAGCGCTGATGGAGAACGCCATGGCTGCCACGGTCACGGGCTTGGTCAAGTTTCCAGCACCAAGAACCTTGCCCGGAACCACGATCGTTTCACCAGGTTTTGCATACCTCTCGATCTTGCTAATGTTGACTTCGACCCTCTTCCTCCTAGGTCTCTCAAGCAGCTCAGCCACGTAGCTCCAGACACGGGCTTTGTTAATCCTAGCAGCCTTCCTTAGGTATCTTATCGTGAACCTCCATACGTAGTTCGTAGGCCCTGTCCTCCTCAAGACCCTTCACCTTTCGAAAGCTCTCTTCTCCACTTACTCACCTTATCAAGCATTGATTCGAGCTCGCCTATAAGTATGTTCGCAGCCTCCCTAACTATGGTTGTCGGCTTCAGCGCTCCCGAGGATTCTATGT
>JALWBS010000089.1 GCA_027037025.1 Desulfurococcales archaeon
AGGTTGAGAGAGCCTGGTCGAGCGGCAAGATCGTGGTTATGGGGGGCCTCCAACCGGGGCAGTCAACGGCTGGTACGGCCGCTGTGGTGGCGGAGCTCTTAGGCATAAAGATGATCCTGTACGCAACCGACGTGGATGGGGTGTACGATAAGGATCCGCGTAGGCATCCCGATGCTAAGAAGCTCGACGTGGTTAGAGCAAGAGATCTGCTCAACGTGCTTGAGCAGAAGTTCGAGGCAGGCGGATACCAGCTCATCGACCCGGTGGCTCTGAGGATAATTGAACGTGCGCGGATCGAGGTCGTTGTCTTCAACGGGTTCGAGCCTGGTAACGTGCCTAAAGCGCTTAGGGCGGAGGTGGGTACGCGAATCGTTCCGGGGTAGGTAAGGGCTTTGGGTACGCAGCTGCTGGTGACGACGGACAACGGCTTGGAGTACGTCTTGCTAGATGAGCTGAGGGAGCTCGCCCCCTCGACATCGGTTCTCAGAGTCTTCAGCGGTAGGCTTCTCGTGCAGTGCTCCGCGAGCGATCTAGCGAACGTGCTTAGGTCGAGGATAGCCAACAACGTTTACGTGGTTCTGCAGATCTTCGAGGGGGTGAGGACGCTCGACGATGTCTACCGCTGCGTGAAGTCTATAGACTACACCGAGCTCGTAAAGCCGAGCGAGTCCTTCGCCGTAAGGCCAGAGAGAATCGGGGAACACAGCTTCACCAGCGTAGACATAGCTCGTGTCGCAGGTCAAGCGGTTATAGACAGCTACCTCGAGTCGCTCAGCGTAAGACCTCGGGTCGATCTAGACAACCCAGACATCGAGTTTTACGTCGAGCTAAACGGAGACACGCTCTTCGTGGCGATCAAAGCGACCCGAACCTCGCTTCATCGAAGAGGGTACAAGGTCTTTACCCACCCCGCCTCGCTGAAAACGACGATAGCAGCCGCAATGATTAGGCTCAGCGGATGGAGGAGGGAGGAGGGTCTCCTCGACCCGATGTGTGGGGGAGGTACGATACTGATCGAGGCAGCGCTCATCGAGAAGTGCATCGAGACCGTCTGCTTCAAGCTAAGCGAGCTGCTAAGCAACCCAGCGATGCAGAGAGTCGGGTTCTCCGCGCTTCGAGAACTGGAGAAGATTTGCGAAGCTCGGGGTTGCGAGCCGCTGCACATGGGGATCCTCGGCATCGAGAAGAGCCCCGTGTACGCGGAGGGAGGGGTTATCAACGCGAAGTTCGCGGGGGTCGACGACGTGGTGAAGGTATTGGTTGGAGACTGCCGCCGTTGGATAAGGAGATGCGCTTGGATATTCAGAGAGCTAGGAGCTGAGCCCCGGGTAGCGATATTCAACCCTCCCTACGGGGTGAGGATGAGGGATCGCGAAGCCATGTACAAGCTCTACCGCAGCGTTTTGATGGAGTTAGAGAGAGCGGGCTTCGGCAAGGCGGTGTTCATAACGTCGGCTATTGGGAGTGCGGAAAGCGCTCTGAGAACTCTGAAAAGGGTTGAGAAGGTGGAGAGGTTGTACACGATCCACGGAACCTTGCCTTCCTACATATACGTGGTGGACATCGGTTAGTCAGATCGTCGCGAGGTCGTCACCTCTTCGGAATGGAGCGGCTTCATCATCCAGCTCTGTATACGCGCAGAGCCTTTCTAAGCCTCGTTAAGCAACCCGAAACGCGTAGCGGTATCGCGATGCACCTAGCATCGAAGAGGATGTGCAGCGTTGAGAGCGCTGCCAGAACGTACCTAACGCAGTCTGCCTCACCCGAGACTCTCAGAATGGCTCTACCAAGATCGTTCCTGAAGGCCGCGAGAGCAAGGCCGCACCTAGCGCTGAGCACGGGTCCTAGCGCACGGTAAACGCTGCGTGTGAGCTCCTTAACGAAGCTCTCGGCATCTGCATCGAAGCACACGACCTTGACTAACACGTAGCGCTTCACGCGACGACGCTGGGATCTCTTAGCGCTGCTCCCAGCTTTGATGAGCATGGTTCGCGCTCTTCTAGAGCACAGCACGACGCTTAGAATAGATAACGCTACCGCCGCCAGCGAAAGCGCTATGGCTATCAGCGCTGGAACCGAGCTACCTACGAACAAAACGCTCGCCCCTCAACCAGAGTCTTAGTAGTTCGAGCGGGTAGACAACGGTCATGAGCACTCGCTCTCGGTGCGTATAGCCGATGAGCTTCAGCAACGCCCTTAGCTGTATCGGGTGGAGAAAGAACCTCCTTCCCGAGCTCACGATTATCCCCACATCGTTAGCCAAAGCCCTGTCTATTGTCCTCGATAAGAAGTGGAGCGCTCGCTCTAAGCTAATTCGCTTAGCATTAGCAGAGCCTTCTCTACCCGGAACGAGCTCCAGCAGGTCACCTAGTAGAACTTCGACGAACTTCCTATGCCTAGACGAAGACATGAAGTTGACCTGCATCTCGTCGACGAACCTGAGGGTCTCGACGGTTAGCGCTACGGAGCAAACCCCCTTAGCCTTGGCTAGGTACCTAGCCGAAGCTAGGCTACGAGGAATGTACAGAGGTAGCGCCGAGTCAGTGCATCGTTTGGTGGGTAGATCCCTTGGGGAATCGACTTCGATTAGTACCCGAGGAGTTACGACCAGATCCCTTGGGGTGAGATCACCGACGTTTCCGAGAAGCCGAGGTAGGTACGTAAGTTCGATTCCAACAACGTCTAGATCTAGAAGCGACGCGATCGCGGCGAGACTCCTTCGCTCGGTCGCTAAGCTATGAAGAGGTGCTAGGAGATCCACTTGCAGAACCATCTTCATCACCACAGAGCGTTCGTAGTAGCGCCTCGACGTCTTTGAGTGATCTGCTTATCGAGAACGACACCGAGATTCTCACGGTATCGCTCCCATCGCTCAGTACAATGGTCCCTAGGTAAGCCTCTTGCTTGTCTAAACGTAGGAACAACCTGTTCGATTTCCTATCGTAGCGCTGCTCCAAGCTGAGCATCAGGTACTTCCTATCGCTGTCACTCAGGTTGCAGAGTACGTACCTCAGAACCTCGAGCGCGGCATCGCCCTCGATAACTATGCGCAGCCTAGTTATCGGGTTGTGGTAGTATCCCTGAAGATGCTCTTCCGAAATCCTAACGCTCTTCCTGAGCTGAGGAGGTAGGATGTTGAGGAGAGCTTGCTTAACCCGATCCGGATCTTCCGTTGCATGGCAGTGGGCTACGAGTTCGACGCTCTTCACGCGGATCTTCTTGGTCAAAGGTGTTCACCGGGCGGAGACTATCTTTATCACGTCGTTGTCGTTGAGGACGTAGTCCCTGGAAAGTTTCCTCTTTGTCCGAGCATCCACAGCGTATAGAAAGCCTTTCCCTAGATCTGTGTGGATCATGTAAGCTAGCTCTAGAACCGTTGTTCCGCGAGGAACTAAGAAAGCGTCGGGAAGGACTCTACCTTTGCTATCGCAAAAGCGGTTAGGGTCCTCAACAGGGTACACGACTATCAT
This sequence comes from Desulfurococcales archaeon, assembly GCA_027037025.1. Classification (GTDB taxonomy): domain Archaea; phylum Thermoproteota; class Thermoprotei_A; order Sulfolobales; family Ignisphaeraceae; genus JAADCV01. The sequence goes on from JALWBS010000089.1 coordinate 3,471, forward strand.
GTTCAGGGCTTCGAACACGACCTTGTTAATGGCTTGCTGCACCCCAGTACCACCGAACTCCTTCATCACGTTCCTAACTATTTCAAGAGCTTTCCTCTGGCGTGTATCCAGCTTAGACTCATCGACTATCTCGAAATCGGGGTCACCAGGTAGGTAGTTTACGTAGCCGTTCCTCGCCGCTTTCCTCAGTATGAGCTCCCCTAACGAGGTTGCGGGAACTATGATCCTATCGGGTAACCTGCGAACCATCTCCCTATAGAGATCCCTCGCCTCGGGTACGTCTATCTTGTTCGCGACGATTACCGTGGGCTTCGCCACTACCCTAAGCCAGTGAATGAATTCTCGAAGCTCCTCCTCCCTCCACGACGAAGGCCTTGTAGACTCGAGCTTAGCTAACCTAAGGGCCTCCGCTACGTGTTCCCTCCTTATCGATAGCCCGGAAAGACGACGAGCGAGAGCATCTATCATTTGACCGTGTTCCAGCATATCCAACGTCTTAGAAAACCTGCTCCAGTCACGGCTAACGATGCTAAACATCCACTCCTCGTACTCCCTCTCAATCTCGATGACGTCCTTGACCGGATCGTATTTCCCGGGACCTACGTACCTACCATCCTCGTCGGTAGAGCCCGAAGCATCGACAACGTGGATAAGCGCATGCGCTTGCCTTATGGAATCTAGGAACCTGTTCCCCAACCCACGACCTCGGTGAGCCCCCTTGACCAACCCTGGTACATCCACTAGCGTTACCGGGATGAACCTCTCGCCCCGTACGCAGATGGAGTTAGAGGCATCGCATCGCGGGAGACCGAGCTCTACGTGGACACACCGTTTCCTCACGTACGCTACGCCGGTGTTGGGTTCTAGTGTTACGAAGGGTCTATTCTCTATGTGTACGGGGATCAACGTAGCCGCGCTGAAGAAGGTAGACTTGCCCACGTTAGCCTTGCCTATGACCCCTATCAACACCTTCGGCGGTGGAATGGCTGTTCACCTACCTAAGCACACGGGTATCATGGGCTATAAAGCTATTAAGCTTGGGTGAGCCACGCACATGTAGCCCCGAGGTGCTAGTGATGGCAAAGTCGATGTATCACTACATCGCGTTGCTCTGGAAAAGACCTTACGACGGACCACTTGCGCAGATCATGAAGCAGCGGTTGATGAAATGGAGGAGGGAGCCATCTATTGTACGTGTTGAGAAGCCAACGAGGCTCAACAGGGCGAGAGCGCTGGGATACAAAGCAAAACAGGGCTTTGTTGTGGTGCGTGTAAGAGTTAGGAAAGGTGGTTTGAGGAAGCCAAGGCCTAGATCGGGTAGAAGACCTAAGAGGATGGGAGTGTACGGTCACTCTCCAAGGAAAAGCTTGCGGTTGATAGCTGAAGAGAGAGCTGCTAGGAAATACCGTAATCTCGAGGTTCTGGGCAGCTACTACGTTGGTGAGGACGGTCTGTACAAGTACTACGAAGTGATACTGGTGGATCCGCATCACCCAGCGATTAAGAGTGATCCCGAGAGAAACTGGATCTGTGAGAAGCAGCATAGGGGAAGGGTGTTCCGAGGAAAGACGAGCGCTGGTCGTAAGATTAGGGGCTTACTTAGGTCCAGAGGGCTTAGAGGGACTGTTAAGTACAAGTGGAAGAAGAAGCAGAAGGAGAGGGAGTTGAAGAAGAGACATGAAGCAAGTCGTGGAGCTAGGCTAATAGTCCCCGAGGACGTTCTTGAGGAACTAGGTTATGAGAAGTAGTCTATAGGATCTACGTAGCATATTTTTGGTACGTCGAAGTACGTTGTTCTAACCATGCATACACCAACCTCCCTTACATAGTTTGCGAAGTTCTTCACGATGCTGCTCCCACCGATGTATCTCCAAGTCTCTTCGATGAGCGGACCGCTGGCTACGAACACCATTATTAACGAGCAATTTTCAAAGAATAGCCTAGGCTCGTTCAAATCGTTCAAGCTCTGAGAAGCTATAAGAATAGATACTCCAGCGCCCCTAGCTAAACGAAGTACTTCGTGAAGCCTCTTAGAGCTTATGTGTGGAAGCACAGTCCAAGCCTCGTCTAGAACCAACACCGTTCCGCAATCTCTTTGATCGGCGTTGAACACGGTTGAGAGCAGTATGTAGAGGTATATCACCTGGGCACAGCGGGGACACGTTCTATAGAGTGTGGATAGGTTGAGCACCGTGAACCCCTTCCATAGGTGCTTCAATTCAATGCCGTGAATGCTCAGCACACTCGTTAAGTAGCGAACATAGTTCTCAGCTTCGCTGATTTTAGTAAAGGAATCGTCTTCATATCTACATGCAAGCTCCAAACCGCTGATTAAGCTCGAAGATGCTAAACCAACACTTTCGAGGGCTTGGATAAGGGATTCAATATCGCTACATGGATTGATAGGTGTGATCAAGGGGTCTACGACGCGCGGAACGATATTGTGGAGTGCCCGTAGTATATCGCTGTACTCCCCTTTAACATCGAGTATCAGCACGTTGGATCCTGTAGCGTTGTGAAGCCTTTTGGATAGCGTTGCTAACGTTAGCGTCTTCCCGCTACCGCTCGCACCAAGGATGAGTGCGTTCGAATTTGGGCATCGATCTAAGCACCACACGAGGCGGCTATGATCGATGAGGTCTATACCTAGGTACACGCCCCAGCATCTGCTGGTAGTGCTTTGACAAAGCTTTATCTGGAAGGCTAAGTTAACGGCATCCTCATCAAGCTTCGTTACCTTCTTCACCGATTCGAAAATTACGTATCGTATATACATCACCTGCAGAGGTTGCACTAACCTCGAGCTCTACGCCGATGAATCTAGCGGCTAGCTTGGCACGTTCTACGAGAACCTTAATGAATCGGCTAAGGAATTCCTCCTCCACCGAAGGGACTTTGCACGACAAGCATATCCGAGTTGCGATATCCAGGGGTATGTGACCCGATAGTATCCTTCTATGAATTTCCTTAAGCTTCTTCAACTCGCGAATTATCCTAGTATTGGCACGGTCGTACTCTAGCTCAACGATTCTATTCTGTAATACGTGCTCCACCTTCTTCAGGTAGTTCTCATCGTTCCTAGACACGTGCGTAGTCATGAGGATTGAACACTCTTCGCTACACATTATAGAAACGAACTTCTGTATACGCTTAATGAATTCGGTCATGGATACCGTGCTGAGGGATTCTCTAACATCCTTCACGTCGAAACACATGTAGATAGCGCTGTTGTCTACGTCGAGAACGGTGTGTACGCCATGGAGCTTCATATGCAGAAGCTTGTTGCTTCTAGAACGCTTCTTAAGCATGGCTCTAGCTAATCGGACGAGGTATTCCAAGTATTCCCTAGTGATGCTAGGGTTTTTAAAGCGATAACGTACGCCAACCTAATGAGATCAGCTATGGTTATGGTATACACGAGTTTCTTAATTCCTCCAGGATACGAAGCTGCTATGCTCACGATGTTCCTAGGACTCCATCTCAGCTTTACGAACATGTGCTTTCGCTCTCCTTCACGCACTAAAACGATGTTCCTTCCGCTTATCACGGTTATCGGTACGTTGCACGAGTTGACTATCTCTACCCCTAGTTGTGGCTCTAAGTAATTCCCTACAGTAAGGTTCGATGCGTGTATAGAGAAGCATTTCTCATTCACTGTGAGAACGTCGCGACACCCTCTTCTGATAAGCGCGAATGATTGAGATTGTGTTATTTCTACGCCGTCCTCTACGTCCGGGCACGTGGGTAGTAAGACGTTGAACGTGCGAGGACGGTGATCCTCGAAATTCATGCTAATAATGATGTAGTCGTCGTCACCAATATCAATGCATCTGCTAATCCTATCGATGCTTCCTCGCTCGATACTCGCTCTGTATAGCCCCGTAAGCTGTATTGATAGTCTACGAAGATTTGAGCTGAGGGAATCCACGTCTATGCATATCGCGGAATCGTGTCTCTCTACGAACTCGGACAAGTCTATCGATCTGGGGTTTAGCGAAACACAGGCGGGTTCTTCTATCTTGGGTTCTTCGACGGAGACTACGAGCTTGTAGCCTCTCAATGCGATCCTTCTTAAGCATGTGACTACGTTTCTCGACGTCTTAGAGGAATCGCTGAGTTCGGATACGAGCATCGATGCAAGACGTTCTCTCCTTGCATGCCTAGCTATGTTGAGGATGTGGGTGTCGCTATGTAGCTTAGCCGGAATCTTAGCAACGATGCTAGGGTGATTAACCTTGAGGATTATGTGCTTAGCGCTGTAACTCGGGACAACAACTAGATGCCCCTCATCATCCTCCAAAATCATGAGGCTTCGTCGAGATAAGCACAACAGTCTACCCGACGAGACCTCAATGCATGAACGCAGAGTTGGGGGTAAGCTCTCTTCCTCTAGGAAGAAGCTGTTACCTCGATACTCGACGCGGTAATGAACGCATTTATCGGAGCATATTACGAAGCTCTTTCCGAGTAACGCAATAGACCGAATTGGTGCGCGTAGAGGGATTCGAAGAGCTAGTTCAGGATCGTGCATAGGTATAAACAGTAGGGAACCCTTAGTAGTGGCGAGAAGGTATTCTCGTGTGGAAGGTATAAGCAGTTTACCAATATCCACATTCGTATGAAATCTGCTTAAGATTAGATCCTCGTTCAGAGACTTCACCACTATTTCGCTTCCATGCTTCAACGCGATTACGTCGTTCTGCACGTTGATAACGGTGAAGTTCTTAGGGATCTCGATGCGAGTGAGGTCGTCATCGCCAACCTTCTTTACAACTACCTCGTTGCCGAGCTTCACCGCAACACTTTCAAGCGATGTGAAAGTCTCGACGTTGCTTAGCTCGGTGCTGCAGCATCGCTTTCCGATGTTTATCGGGATCCCAAAGACGTTGTTGAACAACACCACGAAGATGCCCCCTTCTTCCCTGTAGCACATCAAGACGTTGAGAGGGTAGGCCTTAACGATTCGAATCTCGGCGCAGTGGATCACCCCATTACTTCTAGGTTCGAAGGATGCTAAGTCTAGCGAGTTCTCGAGTATTGCAATGATTTTTCTACGTAGGTTTAAAGCAATGAGCGAGTTTTCTGACGGTGTCAATAAGTCGAAGACGGCGTCTACGGACTCAACCTCGAAGCCTCCTCTTGAGTACCTAATTATCGTAGTGCGTCCGCTTCTATGCGTAACGCAACAAGACCTATTATCTACCCTTAAAACACCTTTAACATCGTCCTCTACTCTTACCCTCGCGATAACCTTTCGAGAGAAGATGCTTGCAACTACAACCTCGCGATCATCCGCATTTAGCAAAGCAAAGGGAGCGAGATCCTTCAGCGCTAGAGCGTGTTTGTAAAGATAGATCCGAGGATGAGATATACGAGGAGAACCGATCTTGATAAGTCCTAGGCAAACGCTGAGCCCCTCGTCTAGTGGTATGGGGATTCTGAACTCATCGACTACGCGCATTACTCTCCTTTTAATAACGAGGTTTATCAAAGGCTATGTGGTGACGTATTTAAAATTCTTATTGTTTCCTAAAGTAACTTCTCGGTGGTTCAATGGTTAGGAGCGCTAAGGAGAAGCTGATAAACATCCTCGAAGCGTTGAAGGATAGAATAGCTAGTCCAAGCGATGTCATCGCGAGTACTGGTCTACCTCGTTACGAAGTGTTAGCGGCTTTCCATGTCCTAGAAGCTCTAGGGCTAATCGAAATCGTGTATTCTAGGGGTAACTACAAGTTGTACCGTTTAACGGTGAGCGGAGAGCATGTGTTGAAAGCTTTGAGAGAAGGAAGAGAGATCGTTGTGGTGCCGAACGATGGTACTAATGCTACAGAGCCCTCTAAAGTGATCGAAACACCCGCTCCTTCGTCTAACGAAATTGCGATGGCATCTGCCGAGACCTAGGTTTATTTAAGTTAGCGCTCCTCTTAGGCTTAGCTATGAGGAAAACGGTAGTATCAACACTTTTATCGTTATATCTCCGATTGCGAGGTGCAGCATCGATTATCATTAGTAGAAAAGCGTATAGGAAATGTAGAGAGTATGGTGCGAACCACGCCTGCGAACTTCTTCACTGCATAGCTTCTGAAGTCGTAAAGGGTTCGTTTGTCATCATTAAACGTCGGAATGCGCTTCAGGGAATTCCCGTAGCTTTGTGTGGAGGTGTTATGCTGTGTCTAGAAAGGAAAATGGGGTACGTCGAGTCGTGCTACGCGGTACTTAGATCAAATGAACTTGCTTCGCTCAATGACTACTACGAAGTTATGGACTCCGAAAAAATGAGGGAATTGCTGCACGTACCGCCATACATCATCATAGATTTGACACTGTACGAGCTTCATCGTGAGGGAGAGCGTGGTGAATTATTCAAGCAGTTGGTACTCTTAATCGATGCTGTGAGATCTTTCCTAACGGAGTTAAATGTGGTTCTTTTCAATGCTCCGAAGGTCGTTGTTGACAAGCTGTTTCGAGAATTCAATTCTAGAATAACTGCTATTGAGAGCGGTCCGAACATGGATGCTAAGTGCCGAGACTTGATAGTCTTGGATCCATACGCTGAGGAAACTCTGCGAGAAGACGAGGTTCTCAACGCTGATTGCTTCGTGCTAGGAGGGATTGTAGACGATAAGACGCCTAGGCCTTACGCAACAACTCTGTTGAGGGCTACGAATTGGCGTAATTCGAAGAGTAGGAAGGTGGAGCTGTGGGGCTCTAAGGTAGGCGTTCCTAATAGGATAAACAAGATCGTTGAGTTGATACTCAGAGTCAGGTTCGAGGATACAGACCTTGAACACGCCGTTTTAGAGAGCATGAGTAAACGGGATAAGCTTGTAAGGGCGCATAGGGAGGCGTACGCGGTCTATTCCTCTAGAGGGGTTCTTCCCAGAAGTTTTGTTGAAAGATTAGCGAAGATGCTCAGCTTGAGCGTTGACGAGATCATTTATTATCTTGCGACGAGAGGCATTAAGGTTGAGGAGGAATAACGTAGAACGGTATCTTCCCTTTATGGTAATCCCTAATTACTGTCCGAGCGGCTTCTTCAATATTTGGTTCTCCAGTCGATTTGTAGTACCATCCACGTTTCACTGCTAGAGCTTCCAAGATCTTCAGAGGATCTCTATGCTTTATACCGTAGGCTAGCTCAAAGGCGTTCGGAACGTGATTGGTAATGTACGTAATTAATTTCGTAGCTATGGGGACAGGATCCTTGAAACCCTCTACGGGGGTTCTCCTAATGATCGCTTCTACGCTGTCGCTCGATGGGATTACCACTCCAGGAGTGTCAATGATGTAGAGATCCTCCCCTATCTTATATAGTTGCGCACGTTTTGTGTATCCCGTGGATCCCGGAGTAGGGCTTGTAGGAGCACTGTCCTTGCCCTTGAGCATGTTGACTATAGATGACTTGCCCACCTTGGGGTAGCCCACGACGCACAGTACTGCCGGTCGAATAGGTACGAGCTTCGAAATAAGTCTACGAAACACTTTAGCTCCATACCTTCTGGTAGCTGAAATGAACACGGTTTTAATTCCTTGACTACGGAAGTAGCGTGCCCATCCACGGCTGACCCACAAAGGTACGAGGTCACACTTATTTAGCACTAGTATCAGATCCTTGCCTAGAGAACGCGCTAACCGCTCCACGTTCAGAGGCCTTGTTTCTAATGGATTCCTTATGTCGAGAACCTCGAGAACAACGTCGGCGCGCATTATAAGGTCTCTAAGTTTTCTAATGGATATCAGCTCCAATTCTGTACCCCGGCGACGCTAACACTATGGGGTTTATGAGTCGAGAAGAGCTTGAGCATTGTATGTGGTGGGCCCGGGGGGATTTGAACCCCCGACCTACGGGTCTCTCCGCTCCAGCACGCTCTCATCCCATGCGGTCGACAGACCCGTAGATTCTAGCGCTGGAGCCCGCCGCTCTACCTGGCTGAGCTACGGGCCCTCCACCTATCACCGAACCGACCTAATGCACCTAGGGTAATAAGCTTAGATACAGATCGCTTCGTCATCAGTACCAGTAGCGGAATTTCTTCTCTCTGCGTATCCTAGGCATTACCCTATCAAGGTATCTATATACCGTGGAATGTTGTCGCCCCTCTATCAACATCAATATAGCTTCCCTAGCTGCGGACGCCGATTCGTAGTCTCCTATTATAGCTACATAATCGTCGTAGACCGATATGTAGGTCCCCGTCATCTCTTCCAAGTTCTTCCTTGCCTTACCTCCCTCTCCTATTATTCTGCCTTTTACACGCGTTAAATGATTCGGACTGGGTTTCACGTACTGCTTCAAGTCAATGACTATAAGTATCTGATCCTCGTCTAGAACGCGCAAAGCTCGCTCGGGTGAAAATCCGTATGCGATAGCCTTGACGAACTCTTGCGCCTTCATTAAGTCTAGGGGTGAGGTTGTGGGTGTTGCTGGCTCTATTACCACGCTGCAATTAACGCTATCAACAGTTATCTTGGTCTTTGTCCGCTCCATAACGTTTTTCAGAACCTCTCCTCCTTTACCTATCAGAACCCCTATTCTATCGGGAGGAACTTTTACGTAGAGTCTCGTTACGCCTGGTAGGAAATAGGTTTGAGTACGTAGAGGCGTACGAACTTTCTCATTTTCGTCGGATTTCTGGTTGGTGCTCTCGGTGGTTTTCTCATTGTTCGCTCTCATCCCTTCTCACCGTAGATACCCTTTCCTCTTCTACAGACCTTACCTCGCAGCTCAAAATTTTCTCTAGAAGTTCTTCTGGATCAGGAACGTCTATGCCCACTTCTTCATCGAAAAACCTTATGACGTTATAAAGATCTCTACGCAGAAACTCGATGGCGTTAGGGTGATCCACCCTAACTGCTTGAGCCACATCGATGATGTAAGGTTCCCCACGCCAAACCATTATGTTGTACTCACTGAGATCGGCGTGTATGAGACGTGCCTCCCGGTACGCAATCTCGATGTAGCGAAGCACCTTATCTAATATCCGTTTTGCAAGATCGGTGCTAAGTTCGCCAGCCTCGTGCAGTTCCTTGAGTAACGGGGCGCGTTGACCATTTTCACCGATGAAGCTCATAACGACGATAGTATCATAGTAGCAGATGGGTTGGGGTACAGCTACACCAGCTGCGAATAAGCGCTTTAGATTGGAGAATTCCTTCCTAGCCCATACAGCCATGAGTTTATGTCTGGGGAGCTTGCCTATCCATTCGTAACGCGGATCTCCTTTTATGTACTTCCAAATGCTCTTCCGGAACTCTGCTGTCACCGTGAGGTAGATCTTTATAGCTAAGTCTCTTCCGTCCGGTGCTCGGCCCCAATAAACTCGGGCTTCTTTCCCTGCCGATACGACTCCCTTTATGGTTTTAAGGCATCCACGACGACGTAATTCGATTAGAGAGAGGACGGTTCTTCTATCGAAAACCTCCTCAACTACTTCAAACAGATCTTTATCCTTGATCCTATCCTCTTTCTCTGCTCTTCTAAGCTCTAGCTCTATCTTCTTAAGATCCTTTCTATCCATACTACATGGCACCCGCACTCTCTAGGAACTCTTGCGGGATAACGTTCATTGCTACGAGTTTCCTGACCTCATCCTTGCTATACTTATGCTCTACGTCTCCCTTAGAGGGCTGGAAATCCCATGGTGTCACCAGCACCACATCGCCTTCGGAAATCCATACTCTTCGACGGAACTTTCCAGGAATTCTGCAAACCCTCGTGATGCCGTCTAAACAACGTACCTTAATGTGATCGGCCCCTATGACCTCCTCTACGACGCATATTACCTGGCCTTCGCTAGGTAAGACGGGTTCCTTGCTTGCTTCCTCTTCGCGCTTCCTCTTCTTCCTTGCTATGATCTCACCTCTAACCAACTATAGTATAGGTCTTATATAGTTTGCAGTTTTCAATGCATTAGCGCTTTGACACGCCCTTTACGAGCTCGGATAAGCGTATCTTGTGGATACGACCACTCGAATCTCTTAACGTGATTGTATTCGAATCGAGTTTCTCAACTATGTACGCCTTCTTGTTCACTACAATGTAATCTCCTTCTCTGTAGTTCAGCACCCTAACGGATATGTATAACCTTCCAGTCTTCTTACCGTCACGTCGTCTACGTTGATCTCCATACGACTCTATGGTTTTGACGACCCTCCAGCGCCTCTTGATCAGCATAGCAATTCTCCTCGCTACGTGATCAGAAGAAACCTTAACGTCGAAACCACCCTTCATCTCCTCGATTTCGATGATGTCATCTGGAAACATCTTAAAGAGCTCTTCCTTGAACGCCTCCAAGTCGTTGGTTTCGTGAACGAACCTAACCTGTACTACTGCTTGATAGTTACCGGCAGCTCTTCTAAAGCAGATGTTGCACAGCTCTTTTCTCCATGTTAACGAAATCACGAGTCGTTTCTCTATGAGGTGACCCGATACTCGAGCTCTCACCAAAATCTCTGCCTTGTGTTGGAAGGGCTCTAAGTAGGGAAGGTCTATGTTCTCTATCGAAACCTCATTCCTAGAAGGTTTCAGACTCGATCTTATTATGGTTCTAACGATATCGATGAACTCTTCGTAACTACTAACCTTGACCCATCTTCCACGTACCTTTATCGAATAGCATTTGGGGCACATAACTACTTCGATAGGCGAGCCTAGGTTTACGAGACCGTATAGCTCTAGGAAACAATCTATGCATAGAGCTCCCACCATCTTCTTATTGGTTGAACCGCATCTTACGCAGAATGCGTTGGTCATAGTCTCTCCCTCAATATCTGGAGATGGAGTTGATCCCCGACTTTGAGAGCAAAGGATTCGTCCGCTAAACCTCGTTTAGCAAGCTCCTTAACTATTCTAGACCCTGTAGCGATTACTACATCGGCGTTCGTTATTAAGCGCAGTACCTCATCTACGTCGTTGACGAGCTTCCCATAGTAGAATTCCTTATTCACCCTGAGAACCATGCTCCCTTCTCTGAACTCCTTCCCTAGGATTTCTTCATCGCATACCGCAAGTATTCGCGTAGAGCCATGGTTATGCAGTTTAACATAAAAACCCTTTCCTTCTTCCATGGCTACTCATCCTACGAAGATTAAACTGGCTGTACAGTGTACGTAGCTCCGCACGCAAGGCACCTTATATACCATATCTTTCCCTGACGCTTGAGCTCAGTATCAATGCTTCCACAAGTTTGGCATTTAACGTACGTGTTCAGAAACCTCTGATAAAACTCCTTTAAAGTATCCTTCCTAACCCTTCTATTGTATATGATCAGAGTCCCTCGCTCGGTTAACGTGCCTGGCATGCCTAGAGATTTCAGGAAGTACCTCATGACGATTCTCGGATCACGCCTAAGTCTATCGCACACCTGAGCAAAGTTTCGAATCTCTGTGTGGTCACCTACGTATTCGATCTCGAGCTCAGGTATGTCGTAGGCTTTCGCACTTATTCTTGAAGGCAATCTGGAGTACAAACGTTCTAGTAGGTAATCGTAATTCCTTAATAATTCGAGTTCTTTGTCCATGTCCATACCCTTTCTAACAACTAAGCTCTAAAGCTTATTAACTCATTGTTTTCGCTGGAGGGGTCATGAGGGTATACATTGAGGTTTATGGCTGTGCTCTGAATAGAAGCGATGCTGCGTACGTAAGGGAATTGCTAGCGAATCAAGGGATGGAGATTGTGGAGAGGCCGAGTGAAGCAGAGGTTGTTATACTATTCACATGCATTGTTCGTAGAGATACGGAGCTGAGAATGATCAAGAGACTACGCGAATTGTGCGAGGTGTGTAGAAGAGGTAGTAAGAAACTCGTTATCGCTGGGTGCATGGCTAGCGCGCTTCCCGATAGAGCGTTGAATGCTTGTCCGGAAGCATCTTTAGTGACTCCGAGAGCTCTCAGCGACGTTGTAAGGGCTTTGGGATGTGAGAAGATAGTTGATAGGAATGTTAGGGTTTTCGATAGGATTCCAACGTATTTCGAAGGAGTTAAGGCCACCATAGCGGTAGCCGATGGATGCTTAGACAATTGTTCCTTTTGCATAATCAAAAGAGCTAGACCCAATCTTGTATCAGCACCTATCGATAGGGTTGTAGAGGCCGTGCGTAACGCCATCGCTAGAGGGGTTGTAGAGATAGAGTTGACTGCTCAAGATCTAGCGGTGTATGGATACGATAGGTACGGGAGGTTTATGCTTATCGAGCTTCTGAACAGGATCCTCGAGATAGAAGGAGATTACAGGATACGTCTAGGGCAAATGAACCCGAAGTACATCGTTGAATACCTAGATGAGCTCATAGATATCCTAAAGGATCCACGTGTTTACAAACATCTCCACATCCCTGTGCAGAGCGGTAACAATAGGATACTAGCTTTAATGGAGAGAGGGTACGAGGTCGAACTATTCAAAGACATCGTTACTGAGCTACGTAGCAAGATAGAGAACGTTCATATAGCCACAGACATCATAGTGGGGTTCCCAACGGAAAACGAGTTCGAGTTCCTAGACTCCGTTAAGTTGCTAATGGAGCTCGACTTAGATAGGGTTCACATAGCAAGGTACTCTCCTAGACCCATGACTAAAGCTGCATCGATGAAGCAGGTACGTGAGCCGATTAAGAAGATGCGTTCGAGCTATATCGAGGCAGTATACGAGTTGATAGGGTTATCCAAGAACCTTGAGTTTGTTAACTCTATAGTTCAGGGTTATGTAGTCGAATACGAAGCCTCTAGGAATAGCTACGTGGTTCGGGCTCCTGATTATAGATCTATTGTTGTTAAAGTGGGAGAGGATCCCAAGAAATTGCTAGGCAAAAAAGCCGTTGTTAGGATATACGAGGCTTCGTTCTACGATTTGAGAGGCAAAGTTCTTCGAATTCAGTGATTTAGGGGTGTGATGCTACTTCTTGCTACCGTACTTTATTGCTGCTTGAGCAGCTGCTAGTCTAGCGACGGGGACTCTGAAGGGTGATGCACTTACGTAGTCGAGGCCTATCTTATGTAGGAACTCTATTGATGCTGGGTCACCCCCGTGTTCGCCACATATCCCGATCTCTATGCTGGGATTGGCGGCTCTGGCATCCCTAACAGCAATCTCGATGAGTTTCCCTACTCCTTCTACATCAAGTGTCTGGAACGGGTTGTATGGTAGTATCTTCTCTTCTAAGTACTTTGGTAAGAACTTGTTTTCGGCATCATCGCGGCTGAAGCTAAAGGTTGCTTGAGTCAGATCGTTGGTTCCGAAGCTTAGGAAGTCGACCTCACGAGCAATTCTGCTCATTGTTAAGCAAGCTCTCACGGTTTCAACCATAGTCCCTATCTTAACGTTTAGCTTGACGTTGTACTTCTTCTCGACCTCCTCGATTGCAGGGACAATAGCCTTGCTCTTAACGTACACGATCTCATTGACGTCAGCGACCTGAGGAATCATTATCTCGACCACAGGATTGTAGCCTTCCTTAATGAGCTCAGCCGCAGCCTCCAGTATCGCTATAGATAGGTACTTGTAGATCTCGGGATACGTTACGCCCACTCTAACGCCTCTATGACCAAGCATTGGGTTCGCTTCCTGTAGAGCCTTAACTCTTCTGTACAAAGCTTCTTTCTTCTCGATCTCATCCTTCGGCGCCCCTCTTAGTCGAAGCTCGTATATTTCTTGAAGCACCTCTTCAGGCTTCGGTAAGAACTCGTGTAGCGGTGGATCTATTAGTCGAACGATTACGGGTTTGCCGTTCATGATCCTGAATATCTCTTTGAAGTCGTCCTTTATCATGGTAACGAGTTTCTCAAGATGCTTCACACGTTCTTCAGTTGTTTCAGCGAGGATAACGTTTCTAAGGACCTCTAGCCTCTCCGGTCTCCTAAACATTCTCTCTATTCTCAGCAACCCTATTCCTTCAGCACCGAACTTGAGTGCGATCTCTGCATCGGTAGGTACGTCAGCGTTCGCCCTCACTCCAAGCTTTCTGAATTCATCTGCCCAGCTGAGCAACTCATTCAATTCCTCGGTTAATCCTGCCTCTATTGTTGGTACAATTCCTAGGTACACATTTCCGGTATTTCCATCTATTGTGATCCAATCTCCCTCTCTCACTATCGTGTTCCCAATCTTGAAGTACTTCTCGTCTTCGTGAACCTCAATGGCTTCTGCCCCTACAACGGCGGGCTTACCAATAGCTCTAGCAACCACAGCAGCGTGGCTCGTCATACCACCTCTGCTTGTGAGTATACCCACGGCTGCGTAGAATCCATGTACATCATCGGGCTTGGTCTCAGTCCTAACCAGAATCACCTTCTTTCCTTCTTTAGCCCATTTCACCGCGTCGTCCGGATGGAACACCACCTGACCTGAGACAGCTCCCGGCGACGCTGGCAAGCCCTTGGCTATGGGCGTGGCCTTGGCTTTAGGATCGATTCTAGGATAGAGGAGCTGCACAACGTGCTCGGGTTTGACCTTCAATATAGCTTCAGCCTTTGTCAGTATCCCCTCCTTGGCCATATCGACGGCCGTCTTCACCCTAGCCAACGGGGTCATTTTGGCGTTTCTCGTCTGTAGGAAGTATAGCTTTCCGCGCTCAACGGTGAACTCTATATCCTGGACATCTTTCTGGACCTTCTCGAGGAGCTTGGCTGCCTTCTCTAGCTGCTCATAGAGCTGTGGGAAGAGTTTTCTAAACTCCTCTATAGGCATCGGAGTTCTTATGCCAGCAACAACATCTTCTCCCTGTGCATTAGGTAGGAACTCGCCGTAGAGTTTGTTCTCTCCCGTTGCCGGGTCTCTACTGAAGGCTACTCCGGTACCGCTGTCCCAACCCATGTTTCCGAAGACCATCATCACGACGTTGACAGCTGTACAGTGAGCGATCTCCGGGGTTATCTTATTCATTATTCTGTAGAATATCGCTCTAGGATTCATCCAGGAGCGGAACACTGCTTTTATCGCCAGCCTTAGCTGTTCCCACGGATCTTGTGGAAACTCACCCCAGTGCTTCCTAATGACGTTCTTGTACTCCTCTACAAGCTTCTTAACGTATTCAACCGCTAACGCCCATAGGTTGGGAGCTTCCTCCCGCGGAGGCTGGGCATCGAGCTTCAATACGAAATTCGGGTACTTCTCCTTCAATCTCTTTAGCTCTTCACCACATCTCTGAGCAGCTTCCTCAATGAACTTCTTCTCGTATTCTTCAAACACCTTTGCGAAGTGCTTATCGTCTATTCCCAGCACTATCCTACCGAACATGTGTAGGAATCTCCTATAAGCGTCGTATGCGAACCATTCGTTGTTAGCTACCTTAGCGAGCCCCTTAACCACCTCATCGTTTAGCCCTAGATTGAGTACCGTATCCATCATCCCGGGCATCGACACCGGCGCTCCGCTACGCACGGATACCAGCAATGGGTTAGCGGGATCACCGAACTTCTTCCCACTCTTCTTCTCGAGGATTCGCATGTTCTCGACTACTTCGTCCCATAGACCTGGCGGTAGATCTAGCGAGTTTATGATGTCCCATATCCTCTTGATTATAGAGTCCCTGATTTCGGGAGGCGGGTTCTTCGCCAGTTCGCTTTCAAGAGCATCGATTTCGCTCTTCCTAGGCGAGTAGAAGTCTACGCAAGCCTCGGTAGTTATTATGAATCCCGGTGGCACCGGAAGCCCTAGCTTAGTCATTAGAACCAAGCTCGATCCTTTTCCACCGAACAACCTCTTATTGCTGGGATCAGCTTCCTCGAATTGATATACGTACTTCTTGGAGGTCATGGCACCCCGACGCCTCGATGTACAATGCGAGGCTAGGGGTAATAACCAATTTTGATTTAGATACGTCGAAGAGACAAAGTTATAGCTTAGCTCTGAGCATTTGGTATCGTAAGTGAGAGACGTGCGGTACATAAGTTCGCGTGCTCGCATAGGTTGTAATACCGTGGTTCGCGAAGGAGCAGTGGTACTAGGCGCTAGCCGTATAGGTGCACACTGCTTCATAGATTCAAACGTTGTTATAGGTTATCCCCGTCGAGCTAAGATACTGAGGATAACCTCTGAGGATCAGAGCCTTAGGATGGGATCCCTCGCCAAGCTTCTTGATGAAGTCAGCGAGGGGAGCGTCGTAGGTAACCGTGTTATTGTGAGGTGCGGTTGTGTTGTGTACGAGCGCAGCGTCATAGGGGACGACGTGGAGCTGGGCCACAACGTCGTCATCAGGGAGTTTTGCCGTATTGGTCGAAAGACCAAGATAGGTACGAACACTGTGGTTGACGGCTACGTTGAAATAGGTGAGGAGTGTAATGTGCAAAGCGGTGTCTACATACCTCCACGAGTTAGAATCGGTAAGAGAGTGTTTATAGCGCCGCGAGTAGTGTTTACCAACGACAGATACCCTCCTAGCTCTAGGCTTGTCGAAACCGTTGTTGAGGACGAGGTCGTTATCTGTGCTAATGCAACTATTGTTGCGGGTGTAAGAATAGGTAGACGAGCAGTCATCGCTGCGGGAGCTGTTGTGACCAGGGATGTTCCTCCGAACGTTGTTGTAGGCGGCATACCTGCGAAGCCGTTGATGAGCAGAGATGAGTACGAGAAGAGGAAGAAGTTGTATGAACAAAGAAGCGATTCCTCTTAGACGAACTGCTTTTTGAGCGTTTAAGGAGGCAGTACTTCTTAGGGAGAGGCAGCGATGGGTAAGAACAGATCGCTTCTGGAGTATCTCTCGAAGAGCGGTGCAGCGAAGCAAACGAGTAAGAGCCCTAGGGAATCCAGCAAGCAAACGTTCGTGAACGTTTCTAGGTCGAAACCTGTAAGCAAAGCACCTACGAGTTTCGATAACGTGGTCATAGGAGGTGAGAAACGTGAGGAACTCGCTAAAAGTAGCGAATTCTTGGGGAAGAGCAAGCGCATCTCTTCCCCAGCTAGAGAAGGTGTCGTTGATCGAAACCTTGTTAAAGAGGTTCAGGTATCGGCGGAGAATTGGGGTCTCAGTCGTGCAGCGATGGATAGCGAGGGCGAGCCTCTATCCGTTTCACTTCGTAGTAGCGAAGATGAATACCAGGTGGAAGTTAGGATTGTTGAGGGAGTTGATGTTGCTAATCCCAGATTAGTGAAGGTGGTAAGAGATCGGAAAGAAGTTGGTACGGTTGATAAAGCGTTCCTACTGGATGTTGAGTACGATGGCGAGAGGAATAAAGCTGTTTTAGTTCTCTACTCCGAGAAGGATGGTGATCTTCTGTACTGGTACGATAGGACTGGTCATAAACCATATTTCCTAACCGACATTCCCGCGGACAAGGTGAGTAGAATCCTCGACATCGTTAAGCACCCGTCGTTTGAAGGTGTTGAGGTTGTTGAGAGAGCCGATCTCTTGTACGGGGTAAAGAGGTACTTCACAAAGATAGTTACGAAGGATCCTCTGGCTGTGAGGCAGTTAAGGAATAAGGTTCCTGTTGCGTGGGAAGCTAACATAAGGTACCACGTTAACTACATATACGATCTACAGCTGGTGCCAGGGATTGAGTATAGAATTGAAGGTGCTAGGATTGAGAAGGTTGTGGACGTTAACATACCTTCGGAAGAAGAGATAAGCAGGATAATCAGTGTCGGCGGTAAGGAGGCGCTAGAGCTAGCTAAGCAATTAATTGAGTTATTTGAGTGTCGATGGTTTAGCCCTAGGAGGATTGCTATGGATATAGAGGTCTACACCCCCTTTGCTGGCAGAATACCTTCGCCGGATCTAGCTGAGTATCCGATAATAAGTGTCGCGTTTTCGAGTAACGACGGTTTGAAGAAGGTCTTAGTACTCTTCAGAGATAACTTAACCTTGTCTAGAATAGACGAGATTCCTAGGGATGTCGAAGTAGAGATCTTTGAGGACGAGATAGGATTGATCTTAGAGGCGTTCGCGCAATTAATTAAGTACCCCATAGTTCTGACATTCAATGGCGATAACTTCGACTTCAGATACCTCTATAAAAGAGCTCAGAAGCTTGGGATAGACCAAAGGTTTATGCCTATAAAGATCAAGAGCTTGGTCAAGGGAAACAAGCGTGAGTACCAAGCAAAATTGCATGCAGCACTTCATGTAGATCTATACAAGTTCTTTGCCAACAGAGCCATTCAGGCTTACGCCTTTGATGGTAGCTACAAGGAGTTTACGCTTGATAGCATAGCTAGTGCGTTGCTGGGCGTAGGAAAGGTTGTCTTAGATGAGGAGATAAGCAAGCTCGATCTAGCAATGCTTGTCAAGTACAACTTCACAGACGCTAAGCTCACACTGGAATTAACGACCTTCAATAACGAGTTGGTTTGGAAGCTAATAATACTGCTTATGAGGATAAGCAAGCTCGGGTTGGAAGACGTTACGAGAACAACAGTTTCGGTATGGATAAAGAACATGTTCTACTGGGAGCATAGGAGAAGAGGGGTTCTGATACCTAGGAGCGAAGACATTCTGCGGTTGAAGGGTAAGAAGGTTACGGAGGCTATGATCAAAGGAAAGAAGTATGCTGGAGCCATAGTCATAGACCCACCGCAGGGAGTATTCTTCAACGTTGTCGTTCTAGACTTCGCTTCTCTGTACCCCTCAATCATAATGAGGTGGAATCTAAGCTATGAAACTGTTGATCCACCGGAAGGCGTTTGCGAGAATCTCCGTGAAATCGTTGACGAGAAAGGACGTGTGATACACCACGTTTGCATGGATAGACCCGGAATAACAGCTCAACTCGTAGGTTTGCTCAGAGATTTCAGAGTTAGGATATACAAGAAGAAGGCTAAAGATAAAACGCTGCCCGAAGCGGCTCGTAATTGGTACGATGTTGTTCAGAGAGCTATGAAGGTCTACATCAACGCCTCTTACGGAGTATTTGGTGCAGAGACATTCCCATTGTACGCTCCTTCAGTATCGGAAAGCGTTACAGCTCTAGGTCGAAGAACGATCATGTCCGCGATAAGGAAAGCCGAAGAGCTAGGATTGATCGTGCTCTACGGAGACACAGACTCGCTCTTCATATGGCATCCTAAGGAGGAATCTCTCAATGAGCTTAGGAAGTGGGTTGAGGAGAATTTCGGTTTGGAGCTGGAAGTGGACAAAGTATATAAATTTGTTGCGTTTGCACTGAAGAAGAATTACATCGGTGTTACCAGCGAGGGAAAGGTCGTGATCAAGGGAATGGTTGGTAAGAAAAGGAACACTCCTGATTTCATAAAGAAGCTGTTCATAGATATAGTGAACGATATAGCAACGATAGAGAGGCCTGAGGATGCGTACAAGGTAATCGAGGTCATTAGGAATAGGCTTTCGGAAGCGTATCTCAAGATTAAGTACAAGCTATTCACGTTGGATGAGGTTGCATTCAAGGTAGGGCTAACTAAACCGCTTTCTGAGTACAAGAGGAACACTCCTCAGCATGTGAAGGCAGCACTCCAGCTCAAACACTATGGGATCGAGGTTCTGCCCGGAGATATAATAGCGTTCGTAAAGGTTAAGAGCAGGGATGGTGTTAAGCCTGTTCAACTAGCCAAGATTGTCGAGATAGATTCCCAGAAATACATCGAGGCATTGAAGTCGGCCCTAGAGCAGCTGTTCACACCCTTCAACATAGTGTGGGAAGAGATCGTTGGGGGTCATCGACTAGTGTAATAATTAGTAGTTGGCATGACTTCAGAGGCAGGCTCTTCATCATCTCTTTACTCAGCGCTTTTAACCCTCATCATTTAGATCCCGTGTTTTTAGGTAATTACTCATCACTTATAGCTTGATTAGTGGGGTGCTATGAGTCTAACCTTAATACATCGAATGATTCAGTGGTTTAGCGGTGCAGCTCCACACCTATCTGCGTTATCGTCGACGCTAGCTATGATCGGTCTGGGGATACTGCTAGCTATAGGAATTGGCTATGCGGTCGTGTATCTTAAAAGAGCGTTCAGAGCGTTCCTAGACATGCCCGTGAAGAAGTTCGTTGCAACACTTGCTCTAACCGGAGTGGTGCTCATAGTTATAGCGATAGTACTTCCATGAGTTCATAGAGGACTACGCTTTTTAAGCTGATCGACCCCTCTTCTCTTTAGGAAACTACGTGGTGCCATGCTCATGAGAATGCTTGTGGTAAGAGCTGAGAATGGTAAGATTGTCGAGACCACTACCTACGAAGGGGACCTCAAGAAAGTGTTGAAGGAGGTTATCTCTAAAGCCTTAGAGCTCTGGGATCCAGAAAAGTCCGATCTCGTGGTTATGAGGCATAACCAAGATATAAATGTGAAACTGCCAATAACGCCCCAGCAATTCGAGCGATATAGTCAGTTCAACCTTCGCCGTGCAGGCAACGTAGCTATATTCACGGTTCCTGTATACGTGATAAGTTTTGAGAATGAGTGGTCTGGAGAAAGCTTAAGGGATACCAAAGTGTTTGTCGTGGCTCCGTACGTCGATGAGATTGTTGAGAGCGCAGTCAAACAGCTTGCTGTAGAGATTACTAGCCCTAGCGAAGAGTGATCCTAAACGAAGTTAAACCTCTATACCTAAGGAGCGTAATTTACTAATTGCTTCATTAAGAGCAGAATTGGTGTCTATCTTCAGCGTTTTGGCATCTATAGGCAGTTTCGATAAGATTAACCGTATGGAGCCGTCATCAAGCTCGACGAAGAGCTGTGGAGCCCAAGCCATCCCAAACTCATCCTTATCTCCGTGAATAGATAGAAACTCGTAGTCCTCTTCTCGAATCTCTAGATCGCAGCCGAGCCTCTTACTCAATTCCTCAGCGATTTTGGTAAAGTACTTGTGTTGAGGTAAGTGCTTCGCGGTTACAAGTATGAGCTTCCTAACCTTGGCCAAGGCTCCGCACAGCCTCGTGATCGGAGTCGAGGTATAAATCACTTGCGTATGTTAATCTCTACTATATCCCCATCTTCAACCACGTGGTTCGGCCCTACTCTTTGACCGGGATACTTCGCTGAGGGCCCCCATATCCGCGCGTATGCGAACCTCTCGTATAGCTCGCTATGAACAGCTCTTGCGACGTCGAGAACCGTAGCACCTCTCCTAAGAACTAAGGGTTTCGTAGATGGCTTGCCTAGGGGAGGTTTCGTGTAGACTCTGATAAGATCGAGTATGTTGAAGAGGGTTCGGCCCACCAGATCTTTGTCCACGATCCCTCTGGCTACAGATGTCGGAAT
>JALWBS010000090.1 GCA_027037025.1 Desulfurococcales archaeon
TCCGTTCCTCGAAAACCTTCTCTACACACAGCGTACTCCATACCCCTCCTCCTAGCTTCCTCAATGACTATTCTCAGCAGCTTCGCACGCATCTCCGGAGGTGCGTACCAATAGCCGTGGAACCACGTACCCTTCCTTCTATACACCTCTACCCACTTACTGCATAGCTCGGGGAAAGCTTCGCACATCCTCTTAAGCGAGTCGGGTCTCGCTTTAAACGTTGAGGTAACTACGAATTTCACGCCTATGCTCGCAACGGTGTCCAGCACGTTCCTAACGTTGTGGATATCGTCGTTGAGGTACGGTATAACGGGGTCGAGCCTCAGCCCTACTGGGATCCCTACCTCAACGAGTTTCTTCATAGCTTCAACGCGGTCGCTTGGGGGAGGAGCTCCTGGCTCTATCTTCTTCGCCAGCGAGTTATCGAGCGTCGTTATCGTTACCGTGACCGCGGCCTTCATACCCTGCAGTACGTCCACATCCCTAGCAACTAGCGATCCTTTGGTAACGATGAGCACCTTGAAGCCCCGTCTCCTCAACAGCTTGAGAGCTTCCCTAGTTAGGAAGTGCTTAGCTTCCTCGGGTGGGTAAGGATCGCTGCTGTTGCTCATGCTTACGGGCATCGACGGATCCGCCTTGAGAAGGTCGAGGGCTAAGTTCTTTATGAAGTCCCTCTTGGGAATCGATCTCCTCCGACCTACGTAGCTGGTAGCGTAGCAGTACAAGCACATATGACTGCATCCAGTGTATGGCTGGAGACTGTACTTGGGTGGGCAAGTGCATAGGGGATTGCCCCAGGGGTCGAATCTCCGGAGAACTCTGAAGGTGGTCAAAGCTCCTAGCTCCCGTGGAGGAGATGGGGTGTATCTAAGCGTTTAAGCCCTAGAGCGCTGAGCAAAGCTAGGTGATGAATCTCCGCCTTTTCGAGCTGAGGACCGTGATGATGCTGACCTGCTCTGAGCTAACTACCCCACTCTCTTCATGTACCTCAAACCGCTGAAATCGATCAGCGCTGCGCTTCCGTTGGGCATGGGCTTGACCAGGTCCCTAGGCACGTTAGCGAAGTCGATCACGGTCGGCGACGCTATCGCGACGAAAGCCCCTAGCTCCACGATAAGTGGTTGGTAGTAGAACGCCCTCTCCTCGCTGAACCACGAGGTTACGACGCTGAACGCATCGTCGTCGCTAACGATAAGAGTCGAGGTTACCCCTCCCAGCACGCGTGTCTCCGTTCGACAGTAGGTGGACACCGTTGATGCAATGGTGTTCAGCACAGCATCCCTATCCATCTCTCCGAGCTTCTCCAACCTCTTGGCTATCGCCAGCCCCAGCATGTAGCTATCGCTATGGATATGCCTCGACAGGGACAGTCCTAGACCCCTCAAATCCTTCATCAACCGACTCTTATCGGAACCACCGTTGTGCGCGAAGAACATGGTCACCTCATTTCCTCCAATCCTCACCCTGTACATGAATGGGTGCGAAGCCATTGTTCCTAGGGGCTCCCCTCTGCTAGAAGCTCGAGAGTGCATCAAGGCTATGCACCTCTCGTACCTAGCGATCCACGAAACTACGTTCGAAACCACGTCGCGCGACGATGGCGAGTATATCGCTGTGGGAAACCTGTCGTAAGCCACGACAACACCGCTACCGCTCCCCATGGCCAGGGCGTAGCCCCAGCCATCACCATGGCTGCCCCTAGCACCGCGGCTCACGGTAGCTAGTCTAGGGTCGTGCTTCGAGGCCTTGATAAGCGCCTTCACGAACATCTCAACGAGCTTTCGCCGCTCCACGCATTCGCGGCACGCAATGGTTAAGACTCTGCACATAGAGAATCCCGTAGCGATCGTAATCGAGATACCCTCTGAAATACCTATCTCGTGGGGGATGAGCGTGGGGCTGCTGACTGAGCTATGATGATCCTTTAATGGGTGCGACCCCAACCACTTTCAGAGGATCTCGTACTGGATGAAGGGTCGTGAGGGTCGAGCTCGTAGCCTTCGAAAGCCTGGGAGTGCGCTCGATGGCTACGATCGTGGTGACGAGAGACGTATCTATATTCATAGATCCCTCAGCAGCTCTAGCACCTAGAAGGTTTGGTCTACCTCCTCACCGAATCGAAGCTGAGAAGCTTCTCTCCGTATTCTCGGAGATCGAGGATAGGCTACGCGATTGCGATATCGTTGTGATCACGCATTACCACTACGATCACCACGATCCGGGGCGCTTCATAGACCTCTCGGTGTTTAGAGGGAAGAAGCTCATCGTGAAAGACTTTGAGAGAAAGATAAACTTCTCACAGCGAATGCGTGCTCACAGATTCCTTAAGATGGTTAAGGATCTCTGCAGAGAGGTCGTTGTGGGAGATGGTCGGGTGGAGACCGTTGGGAAGACGAAGATAGTGTTCTCGAACCCTGTTCCTCACGGGGATAGCGATAAGCTTGGCTACGTATTGGAGGTATGCGTAGACGATGGAGATGAAAGGCTTCTCTTCTCCTCGGACATCGAGGGAGCGCCACTTAGTCAACATCTACAACCGTTCTACGGCTGTCGACCAAGCGTAGCGATCGTTGATGGTCCTCCCACCTATCTCGTGGGGCATAGGTACGGAAGCGAGTATCTCGAGGCATCGATTAGGAACCTCTCAAAGGTTCTCGAAATGCCTTGGCTGGAAACGCTTATCCTAGATCATCACAGTGCGCGAGAGCTCGGCTTCGTTGATAAGCTCGAGAGGCTCTATGCCAAGTCGCGCGAGCTAGGAAAAGAGATTCTCTTAGCCTCGGAGTACATGGGTGTAGAGACCCAGCTCCTAGAAGCTAGGCGACGCGAGTTATTCGAGAAGGAGCCCGTGGATGGGCTAAGGCTCTTGAAGCGTCGTGGAGTTGAGGAGGTGGGGGATGAAAAGGATTAGAGCTTGTAAGCGTAAGTATAGGGTTGGAGGGGGATGAAGAATGTTTTGCGGTTATCGACCCCGATGATGTGACTCAGTCGAGAGCCCATCATCACGGCTCAGCTTTGCTACATATCATCACTTACCGGCTCGAATCTGTTCTCTATAGGGTTTCTCCAGTCAGTGAATAAACACCATTTCGAAACCCGTGGTATCGGCGGTGTTTTCCTCTTATGCTCGTTCCTATGCACTCTCTCAACGATCCTTACCACCGTCGCGAGCTCCAGCCCCGTATCTTCGACGATCTCCCTAACGCTCATACCGAGATCGACGTATCTGTACAGAACCGCGTCGATAACATCGTACCTCATTCCCAGCTCCTCCTCAGCCATGTGACCAGGCCAGAGTCTTGGGCTACTAGGCTTCTCAACTATTCTCCTAGGCACGCCCAGCACCTTGCCCATAACCCTAACCTGGGTCTTGTAAACATCGCCTATCGGCAGGATATCTACTCCGCCATCCCCGTACTTGGTGAAGTACCCGAGGAGGAGCTCGCTCTTATCCCCTGTGCCACACACTAGGTAGTTGCTTCTGTTGGCGTATAGGTACAGTATGTTCATGCGTATCCTAGCCCTGAGATTACCTATCGAGATCCTGTGGCTAGGATCCGCGAAGGGCACGTGCTTAACGTAGGCTTCGACTAGGTTGGATATCTCAACGACTTCGAAGTCTATGCCCAGCTGCTTAGCTAACTGCTTAGCATCCTCAACGTCTTCGGGGGGCGTAGTGCTTCGATCAGGCATTATCAACCCGACAACCTTGGACGGCCCAACAGCTTGCACGAGCAGCGCCGCTGTTACCGAAGAGTCTATGCCTCCGCTCAGCCCAACCACGTACCCCTCTGCACCCGTACGCGATAGGTAGCTCTTCAGGAACTGTGTTATTCTCTTAATCGCGTAGTCGTAGTCGAGGGGCGGAGGTGGGAACCTTTCCCCGTTCGTACTCACACCCAGAGTATATCAGGAGGTCTAGGGCTAGAGTAGTTTTGGCTCAGCTCGAAGCCGTGCCAGGGAACGTCGAGGCCAACCTCGAGAAACTGAGGAGCGTGGTCGAGGAGCTCGACGGAGACATCTACGTATTTCCAGAGCTTTTCCTCACGGGCTACACGGTTCAGGACCTCCTACATAGGCTCGCCATGGACCTCGATAACCGTGCTCTACGGAAGGTGATTTCGCTTTCGCGTGAGAAGAGCTGCACCATAATCGTTGGGTTCCCTGAGCGTAGCCACCTTGGATACCTCTACAACTCGGCACTGATAGCATTCAACGGAGAGTTCGTGGTGTATAGAAAGCGTCACTTACCAACCTTCTCGATATTCGATGAGCACCGCTGGTTCAAACCTTATCGAGGCCCTCTCAGACCCGTGGATCTAGGCTTCGTAAGGCTCGGGGTAGCGATATGCTACGACATGTTCTTCCCAGAGATATTCAAGGCCTATGCGTTGATGGGGGTACATGCAATGATAGTTATCTCCGCGTCTCCAGACACGTCCGTACCCCTCTTCCATGCCCTAGCCCGTGCCCGCGCCATAGAGACCACGAGCTTCGTGGTGTGGGTAAACAACGCAGGTGTCGTTGAGGGAGTAACGTTTGGTGGTGGATCCCTCGCCGTAGCTCCCCTAGGAAACGTTATCTTAGAGCTGAAGCGGGGTGAGGAAGACGTGGGTATCGTGGAGATCAAGCTGGAGCAGCTATATCGATGCCGAGCTCAGCGCCCCGTGTTGAGGGATAGCGATGCATCGGATGCTGAAGCGCTTCTAGAAGCTTATAGGTTTGCAGAGGAATCGGACTAATGCTGGTCTACACCCATATCCACAGCACTACCGATTTATATCGGGCTGAATCGTATAACTACGCAGAGCGAGGTGCACCTATTGAGCGTAGACCTCGTAAGGGAGGATATCGTAGATAAGGCGAGTAGGGAGCTCGATAACCCCCTTATCGAAAGCAGGATAATTCTGAGAGGTAATCTCGTCGGAACCTACTCGTCGACGAGCTTCAGAGACGTGATCGATACGACCAGCAACGTGTGTAGAGATAAGCTGTGCTTCGCCAGGATACACATCGAGAAACCGTTTGAGGGGGTTCTCGCGATCTACGTACTCAACGGCAAGGTTCTTGGAGCGGTTCTAAAGTTCGATAACCAGGTTCTGTACGGAGTTAACGCTCTTAAGAACGATGTAGTTGCTAAGATCGCGAAAGCTAGGATCGTGATCTACGAGTTTAAACCCGACATGCTCGCCGACATAGCCAAATCGTTGACTCAGTACATGGAGCTTCTTCGCAGCGTCGAGGTCGCTGAGAGAAGGGAGCCCGAAAGAGCCGTAGAGAAGCTTGCGCCGGGACCGAGAGCGGTAGCTGCACCGAGCCTTAGGGAGCTACGCGGAGAACTCATGAAGTTCCTTAGCGATCTGGGGTTCGAACTCATCGACTTAACGCTGGCTGAGGGAGAGAAGCTCGTTGCGGTCGACATCATATGCGATAAGTCCAAGCCCTTGTACAACCCTGAAGAAGTGAGCCTTCCCTTACTCAGGAGGTTGCTGACGAGCGTTCCCATCAATAAGGATGTTAGGGTGTCGGTGCATCACAAGAAGACGTTCTCTAGAACCTACGAGATCTCGAAGAAGGATCTATGGGTACTGCTCGGCCTCATTCCCGAGCTCATACTCGTTAAGTACAGAGGGGGTCTGAGGATAGATGGCTTGAAGTACCGAGAGGGGAGGAACAGTCTAGATATATCAATCGTACTTAGACGCGAAACCCTCTACAGCACGGTGAGCGTTCAGGATCTTGCTAAGGAGATATACGAAGAGCTTAGGAAGCATTGGGGAGGTAGGATAACGGTTAGGGTTAGAATCGGTAGATTCGGACTCGAGGGCAGAGCTCCTTAAGGCATTTATGGAGTTCGACCTCTGGTCTAACCTCCAGCGTTTTACCATCGCTGAAAATCACCTTCGTGTAAACAGGGCTAAGGGATTCTTCGTCTAGACCCGAGAGGTTGCTCACGGCTGTGAAGCCGATCAGCGATCCGTTTCTCTTTACAGCGTATCCATAGCTAACCACTTTAACCATGTACACACCACACGAAACGATGTTGGAAACGTCGTGGCACCACGAAACGAGCTCTCTATCGAGCAGCTTCACTCTCTCTATGCATAGGAGAACCGCGTCTACGAGGATATCGAGGTTCTGCACCACATCCTCTAGTATGGGCTGCACCCGAAGAGTAAGGTGGTACGCATTTATTTAGGTGGTTGCCCGCTAAGTGCTTTCTCGACCCTCCTTCGATCCGATGAGCTTGGCTCTCAACTCCTCTATCTTCTTCCTTGCCTTCGCCACGGCCTGAGCTCTGTCTCTCCATCCCCATAGCTCTTCTAGGCTCGGGAATGAGATGGCTCTTGCTGGGCATAGGTTTGCGCATGTGTTGCATCCAACCATGCAGTTGTAGGGACGTGCAACAATGGGTTTGTTCTTTTCGAAGTCCCAGTCGAACACCACTCTACCGCTGCACGTTAGGAAGCAGAGACCGCATCCAACGCATTTGGAGTAATCGACTCGGGGGTACCACGGAATCTCTTCTCGGGGTATGCCCCACCAAGGGATCTTAGCGAAGTCCCTGATGACTCTACCCAGAATGTCTCTACCTATCTCGGGGGGTTGCTGCATCCGCATCACCAACGCTTCTTCATCCAAAGCGATATAAGTGTTTTTCTACTGTGAAACCTGTTCGAGCTCCACGAGTCGTTTCAACTCGTTGAGTAGCTGATCCACGGCCTCTCTGTTAACCTTGTACAGCTTGAATGATCCGTGGGAAACCTCTTCGACGAGTCCACACTCCTTCAACACCTTGATGTGATACGACGTGAACTGCATCGTCTTTCCGAGCACAGCCGCTATTAGGCATAGGGGAAGCCCTTCGCGGACGGTGCAGAGCAGTCTCAGTATCCTAAGCCTTGCGGGATTGGATAATGCATAGAGCTTAGCTGCGACAATCCCTAGCTCGTACTCGGCGACACTATCAACGATCTTGCTTAGTGCATGGGTGTACCTAGAAAGCACTAGCTCACGGCAGCTAGACCCCATATTCTTCAGCAGTTCACCAACCGCATCTCGCTGCATAACCTACCCAGGCCCAGCTTCCACAGCCCGCTAAGAGGTTAAGTCGTTTTGAAGTCGATGTAACAGCGCTGGGCGGCGAAAATGCTGATCCACGACGTGGTTAAACTCATTGGATCTACACCTCTCCTAAAGTTAAGGGGTCTCAAGAAGCGCTTCGGTATCCAAGCTAACGTGTACGTAAAGCTCGAGTACGAGAACCCAACGGGTAGCCACAAAGATAGGATTGCTTACTACATGATTCGAGACGCCGTGGAGAGGCATAGCCTCAAACCGGGGGACGTAGTTACGGAAGCTTCTTCGGGCAACACCGCGATCTCGGTAGCGTTCATAGCCAAGGTGTTCGGTCTACGCGCAATCATTGCAATGCCTAGGGATGTCAGCGAGGCTAAGGTAGCTATGGTTAAGAGCTTCGGGGCGAAGATCGTACCCTGCTCCCCCGATCCCTCATCCCCCGACTACTGCGAAGAGGTTGCGAAGCGGATAGCTGAGGAGCACGGAGGCGTGTACCTCAATCAGCACGGGAACCCAGCTAATGTGAGAGCACACTACGAAACAACTGCGCCAGAGATATGGAGAGACCTGGATGGGGACGTAGACGCGTTCGTGATGGGGATAGGGACGGGTGGCACGATCACTGGCGTCGGTAGGTACCTGAAGGAGCGTAAGAAGGTGCTTGTTGTCGGCGTGACTCCCAGGGGATCCGCTCTGGTAGGTGGTCGTGGAGAAGAGAGGATCGAGGGGCTATCCAGCAAGAGCGTACCGCCCATACTGGATCGCTCGCTCATAGACAGAGTCATTGAAGTGAGTTTCGACGAAGCGATCCAGGGAGTTAAGGTACTTCTCGAGGAAGGTGTTCTAGCAGGTCCTTCCAGCGGAGCCAACATAATCGCGGCCATTCACGTAGCTAGGGAGCTGGGTAAGGAGGCGA
>JALWBS010000091.1 GCA_027037025.1 Desulfurococcales archaeon
TTACTTCGGTTTCTACTTCACTAAGTGCTCACCATCAGGTCAGGAAATCGAGGATGTGGTGGATAAGGATCTGCGATACACCTTGCTCTTAGTGAATACCGGTGAGGGTGTTCGTGCCTCGCTCAGGATATATGATGTAAAAACTAATCAGCTGATCTTCAGTAGCAATAGGACGTTGTCTAGAGGTTCCGGTTTAGTGCTGTTCTTCCTACCAGCGAACGACTCGGTCAAGTTCTTCAACGGATTATTCCGCTTAGATATGTGCAACGTTGCTGCTAATAGATTTCTACCAGGACCTTCGTTCGGTGTACCATCACTGCTCGGTGTTCCTCGGCTCTACATGGGGATGCTGTACATAGATAAAGCTTTGGCTGTCATTGAATATCCTGGTGATTGGGATCGTAACTGGAAAGAGCATTGCAAAATGCCTAGCTTGTTATGGACAGGCGTATTCATGGAGTATACGAAGCTTGAGAAGGGATACATGTTAGCGGCTTACACAGCTTATTACGGCACGGATATGAATTCTAATCCGAAACATGCAGAGGACATTGCTAAGGTGTTTAAACAGTATGGTTCTCCACTACTCGATCTCTTCATAAAGACTTTCGATGTACCCATACTGAAGAAGATACTGAGCATAGGTAGAGGTAAGGGTATCTGCGATGATATAGTGAGGGAGACCGCTAAGATCATGGATTCGAATACCTATCCCGTCGATCAAGCTTGGTTAGATGGTGTTATCGGTGCTTACATGTCGTTAACACCCTTCTCTCAAGTGTTGACGATCCTTATAGTGGTCTTCGTCGTGCTCTACATTAGGAAGAGGTAGGGATGCATTGATAAGGATTGAAGCTACCAACCTCACTAAGAGGTTTAGGGGTAACGTAGTTGCTCTAAACAACTTGAGCTTTAATCTCGAGGGGAGGATCATAGCTTTGGTTGGGCCTAATGGTAGTGGTAAAACCACGTTGCTAAGCATCTTGGTGGGGCTGCGCCGACCTACGATGGGGAGGCTGTTTCTGAATGGTTTCGAGCCTTACGTCGAGAGGGAGAGAGCTTTGAAAACCGTTTCTTTCACCTTTGAGAAGCCGCGCTTCAACATCGGTATCACTGTTCAGCAACTACTCAGGATCTTAGCTGAGAAGTGTCCTGATAGTGATGAGCTTCTCGATTACGTCAAGGTGTTCGGACTAGATGATTCACGTAATAAGAAGCTCCACGAGCTATCTAGTGGCCAAGCACAGCTACTCGCCTTGGCGATAGCGCTCTTCTGCGATAAGAAGAAGATCGCTGTTCTCGACGAGCCCCTAGCGCATCTCGATATCGCGAATAGAGCCAAGCTAATCGATGTGATGAGCAAGAGGAGCAACATCATATTCACGACGCACGTAATTGAGGAAGCTGAGGCTATAGCTGATTCCGCAGCGATTCTGAATAACGGTGCTTGCGTTTGGCATGGCTCGCTTGCGAACATGTATAGAGAGGATATCTACGAGGTTTTCGTTAGGAGGGATAAGCTGGAGATACTTAGGGAAGCGTTCGGGGAGCGCATCCTAGCGGATCTGGGGCTGTGCATCCTGGTTCGAGCTATCGATAGGGATGTTCTCGACGATATGGTGAGTCGGGGCGTGATTCTAGGCTATAGAAGGGCTGGTTTGAAGGTGCAACTCTATGAAAGACTTAAGAGTGGGTCTCAAGCTCTACACCAGTAGCTTATCCAAAGCATTGTACGCATCTCTAATCACTCTCCTACTCCTGCTGCTCATACCTTACCACGGTAAGGAGAGCGTTGGTCTCGATGCAGCAGCTCTCGTTGATGTTATAGGTATGCCCATAATCGCGTTCTTCGCAGCTCTCGATGTCGTTAGGGACCCCATGGCTACGACCTTCGAGGTAGGGATTCTGAGCTCGATACGTAGGCTATTCATCTCTAGAATCATTACCTACTCAGTGCTGATCTCCATACCCCTAGCGCTAGTACCTCCCGTACTAGGGGTTCTCAATAACGATCTATACCTATCCATACTATCCAAGTTCCTAACCTACGTCGCGATAGCGAGCATAGCCTTCCTAATAGACGACTATAGGATGGTGATATTCTACCTCGTAACCTTCGTCTTCATCATGCCCTACGCCCCGCTAGCGATAATGAATAGGGCGTTGATGAGTGGTACGAAGCTTGGTCTAGGCACGGGTCTCCTATGCTACTACTTCGATCCCGTCGTAAGCTACGTGAATAGGAAGCTCTTCGCCATTAGCATACCAATGCTATCCCTAGCATCAGCACTGACATCGATCACGATAATCGCCCTCTCCTACGTAGCGTTCTCAAGGAAGGAGTTCGTAGTCTAGTCACGATGAGGATGGCTGCTCAGAGCATCCC
>JALWBS010000092.1:0-13765 GCA_027037025.1 Desulfurococcales archaeon
ATTAGTGAATGCACAAGCAAGGAAGTGGGTCAAGGTAAGCGATTCAGAGTGGGGATACGGACCTTTCTCCAAGGTTTATGCATACGTAGAAGGGATGTTCCCAGTACCATCAGACGGACATCTATATAATGTGAACCACTCCTGGGCTTGGATTGAGCCATACCCCTACATAATATATTGCCACCAAGCGGTACCAGGGTACATAGCGCGTTCAGTGGGGGATGAAGCATATACGTACGTATGGTCAAGTATTGTAATAAATGGTGTATGTATAGAACCTTGGGATCCAAGGTTTAGTGAATATGGTGCTGAAGCAATAGCGATAATCGCTACTCCACCACCGGGAGCGACATGATTTACGAGGAGGTGGTGCGTGGATATGACCGATATTCTCATTTTCATAATCTTTTTACTTGATTTTGACCCATACTAATCGGGAGGTGACTTGTAGTTAGGTGCTTAGCGATGTTAGTGCCCGGATCTAGGTGCTTCACAATATCCATACTCATCATCGTCGTTGCATGTTTACTAGGCTCTGGCTTTGGGGAGATGATCCACGCTACCCAAGTGGGTAATGGCTTAGGTTCTAAGCATTTCTATAATCCGTGGCCCTGGGCTAGGCCTGGTGCCTACGCTATCTACACGCCTATTCCCATAAAAATCAAGAACCCTAAGAACCCGGGGATGCTCATCAATGCTACTCTATGGCTGAAGTGGGTAATCACCAACATTACTCCCAGCGGTGTCTACGTCAGGGTGTATCTCATTGTTCCGGAGATCAACTACAAAGAGAGTAAGCTGTTCTTCGTTGCTTACAACGGTTCGTTCTACGATGCTAAGACCATGAAGTACCTAGGTATATGGACGCTCTTCAGACCACCGCAAACCCTGATACCTGGATCCAAGGTGTTGATCGCTGTTAAGGCACCCGTTGCAGCGGCTGGCCCTGTGAAGGCGACGGTTGAAAGGCTTAGGAAACCCTATTTCTTCTTCCAACTCCCTGGATTAAAGGAGCTGGATATCTATGGCTATGTCCTCGTAGCTCTGAAGTATGGTTTAGCTCTTGAGAGATTCGTTGTTGTTGATGCAACTACCAAGGCTTTGAAGGAGCTGGGTAACTACAGTGTTGTTGCTGAGAAGATAGCTAAGGCACTCATCGAGAAATACCCCGAGTTAAAATCGATTAAGCTCTACAATCCGCATCTACCAGCTGTTAAGGGATGGGCGATGTGGTTAGAGGATCTACTCAAAGCTAAATGGGTCACGGATCTCCCCACGGCGTGCATGTACGATACTATCACTGGGCTGGCAATCGGTATCAACATATACTTAGATTTAATGATATCGAATATGGTTCTACTAAGCGATGATACCCTCACAGCCATTGGAGTACCCAAGTTAGCAATAAAGTACAGCGCGGAGGTGAGATTCAGGGGCTGGCCGAACTTCTTCAAGCTGTTCAACGTTAGCAAGAGCGAGGTTTTCAAGGCTCTGCATGTTAAGGGCGAGTTCAGCAACGTAAGTCTGTGTGGTTGCGACTCGCTGTTGCTTAAGACCAATGTGTTCAGCTTGATGAGGGAGGCTGTTGTTGGCGCTGGGACCAGAGGGGTGACTACATCGACGAGCAGCACTACGCCGAAGCCCGTGGCTACCCACGTATCGACGAGCTCGGTTACGAAGTTGAGAACCACTACGAGATCGATGAGCGTAGCCGCGAAGACTCGCAGAGCCACTACATCTACATCTAGCACCGTTCAAAGCGTCACAGAGGTTAAGAAAACCGTTATCCAGAGCATCACCAACACGCTTCCGAAGACCATGTCGTTAACGAGCTCATCCAGAGCGCCGATCACTACCACGGCTCAGCGCAAACCTACTACGTCTCATAGCTTGGTCAAGGTAAGCACTGTGTCGAGGGTATCGACGAAGAGCTTCGGTGTTGGACAGAGGCTGGGTAAGGCTAAGCCTATGCAGATCCTAACAACTTCTAGGGGTAGAGCTGTTCGAACATCGATACCCACGAAAATCGCTGCGAGGTGCTTGTCACCACCGTCGCTCCTACCCGTGGTAATCACTTTGATACTCCTGGTAAGCGGTGCTATTGCCTACGCTATCCACCGGACTAGGGGAGGGAGATGAATGGTCTCGATATCGTCACCGTAATCTCGTTGCTCGTGATTATAGCCATATCGTCCTACTCCATAGCCTCAATGTTTCCCCACGTCTACTCGTATACCGTGACTCTCCACAGATCTAATGACGCTGATCTTCACCACAGCGATTTGATGGGCTACGCGATCTACATGGTGTCTCGAGCTGTTTGTCTAGGCATCTCCTTCCAGTACGTTTGGATAGGGCTCGTATCCATGCTCTTAGCGTGCTACAGCATAGCCTATCCTCTCGAAAGTGGGTTTGCTAGGTTCGATCTCCAGGTTCGTGGTACTAGGCTATCCCTAGTCGTTGAGAACTACCTAGGCACTGTGTTGACTATCTACGCATCGCTTGTGATAGCCTCGGTCATCACCACAGCCATAGCGTTCTACCCAACGCTCGTTATCTACGCCTTCGCAGCCTCGAGCTCCATGACGCTGCTCTTCCTAGGCCTCGCCTCCATAGCATACTCCGTATCCCTCCTCATTCGAAGGGTCGTTCCATCGATCATCATATCCCTCGCCATCCTATACGGCTACGATACCATCGCCAGATCCCTTAGCTTAGCTCCCTACAGAATCATGTTCACCACCGAAGGGAACGCTATGTACGTAGCTGTGCGCAGTTCTCTACCCATACTAATCGCTGGGATCGCTATTCTCGTAGCTACGCTCGTCTACGTATCGAGGAGGTGGGAGGTGTAGATCCATGAACGTGGGTAGGGCCCTCGGAGCACTATCCATAGCACTGCTGTTCCTAGCGATCGTGGGGATCGCGACGTACCTAGGTGTTCTGCATAGGGACTACATCGAGGGTTTGGAGAACAGCCTCGTGGTGAACGGGACCGGGGTGATGGTGCTGAGCCTGCGGGGCACGGACGTCGGGATCGTTGCCCAGCTATGTGGTCCGACCGAGGTGAGGGTTCTGAGCGGCTCTGGGAAGGTGATTTCGGCGTGGAACGTGGCCAAGAGCTACTGGGAGACCGTGGTTCACCTCACCAGGCCCGGGATCTACGCCTTCGTGGTTCGAGGCTGCGGTGTGCTGAGAATCATCCAGGCCTCGGGTGAGAACCCTAGGGCTGGGCTCGTTGCGCACGTCCTCGATCCGTACGAACGAGGTGTTCTGAGGACGGCCGCCATCCTGGGCATAGCCTCCTCAGCCGGGTTCTTCGCGACCATGATCGCGAGGATCCTCCTCGAGCGGTTGAGGAGGTGAGCACTGTTGGAGGGCATCGTTGTGCTGAGGAACGTTTCTAAGAGGTTCGGACCAACCGTAGCTCTGAACAACGTGTCGCTCTCCGTATCACCGAGATCGTTCCTCGTGCTGCTGGGCCCCAACGGTTCGGGCAAGTCTACGCTGATAGACGTAGTCAGCGGTTTCAGAAGGCCTAGCAGTGGCTACGTGAGGGTGTTCGGCTTCGATCCGTGGAGAGAACGTGGAAGGATTGCGCATAGAGTCGCGTGTCTAAGCGATAGGCTCAGCCTAAAGCCGTGGAGTAGCTGCCTAGACATAGTTGAGAAGCTCGTGGGTAAGGGCCGCGTCGACCCCAGGAGGGTTAAGGACTACGCTTCGAGGCTCGGAGTTGATCAGTACTGGAGACGTGCTTACGTAACCTACAGCGCTGGGATGAGGAGGAAGTGCCTCCTACTACTAACGCTCTCGACGAACGCCGATCTGATAATCATCGACGAACCCTTCGAGAACCTCGACCCCGAAGCGATTCGAACGGTTCTCGAGATCCTTGGTGAGAGGCATAGGGAGGGATCGACGATTATCGTGGCTAGCCACATAGTTGGGGGTCTCGAGAAGCTGGCTACCCACGTAGCCATACTGGTGTCGGGAAGGCTCGTGGAGTACGGTGAGAGCGTGGATGTGGCTTCGAAGCTCGGTGGTTTGAAGCTCGTGGCCACGGCTACGAAGGTTAGCGAGGTTACGAAGGTTGTCGAGGCGAAGAGGTTCTGCATCTCCGGCAACACCATCGTTATCGATGTTGAGAACGTGGAGGAAGCTGAGAAACTCCGTAGCAAACTGGGGGGAATGGGTGTCGAGGCGAGGTTGGAGATAGATCTGGAAACGGTTTATAGAAGAGCTTTGGAGAGGGGTTCTCAACGTGCTGAAGCCCCTCAACACCTTGGCTAGAGCTATCCAGAGCCGTAGCGGTGGTATCCCGGCTCCCGGCGCATATCTATACAGGTTGGTTGCGTGCCGCGTTCTGAAGAGGTTTCATAGGGTTGTTGCTGAGGAGCTCAGCAAGACCGTTTCCCACGGACCCGTGCTAGACGTTGGTTGTGGAACGGCTTCGCTCATACGGGAACTTGCTCATCTCACCAAGCCTCCCCAGGGCTTCGTTGGGCTAGACCTATCGATTGCCATGGCTAGGATCGC
Source organism: Desulfurococcales archaeon (assembly GCA_027037025.1). Taxonomy (GTDB): domain Archaea; phylum Thermoproteota; class Thermoprotei_A; order Sulfolobales; family Ignisphaeraceae; genus JAADCV01. Next base: position 4,537 of record JALWBS010000092.1, read on the forward strand.
TCTCGAAGAGGTTAGGAGGGAGGGTCTCGGTGCTTGGATAGATATCGTGGTTGGCGATGCACATGCACTACCCCTTAGATCGCAATCGGTGGAGATCGTGGTTAGCACAGGTACACTCCACCATCTATCCAAACCATCGAGGTTCTTCAAGGAGTGCGCGAGGGTTGCGAAGAAGGTTTGTAGAGTCTACGAGTTCTCCCACGACGTTCCACGCGAAGAGCTCATCGAAACATCTAGAATGCTCTCAGTACCACCACCAATACTGAGGATCATCTCGACACTCCATGGAATACCGAGGAGAGAATTCATCGAAGGATCCATAGCGCAACAGCTCAAGCTCCTCAACCTGAAGTTCAAGACCTTCTTTCGGGGACCGATAACGGTTCTCGAGATAGTCGCTTAGCTAATCGACGAGACCTCGCAACGCACTCCACGAATTTTCGAAAGCTCTATGCGTAGCTAAGAGAAACCGCATTGATTAGTGGTGAGCGCGAGTGCGTAAGCACAACCTTGATGCGTTGATGCGGTTACCACACTTAGTTACGCAATCCCTGCGGTTTCAGCGGGCTTCGTAGATCTCGCAGATGCAGATCCAGAACGACGTTAGAAAAGCGTAGTGTTGAAAAGCATGTGCATGACGAGGATCGTTGCGGGGCGATGAGGAGAATCGGTTTCTGCATATCATCGCGCTCTAGGTAACCGGGGTCTTAGTAACGATTGCGAGTGCTAAGCACCGCTCTCCACGTCCGTAGCCATCTGCGGCAACGCATAGTCTCGACGGTGCTAATCTCGGAACCTGGGTTGTACATCGAGAATGCGCTGCGTCGAAACGTGGGTTTCTACGGTGCTCGGAGCTAGAGCTTTTAAACGTGATCAACGCGTTAAACCCATGATGCAAAGCGTTTCATGGGTTCGAAGTGCATGAGTGGTGAGTACTATGCTCTTCTTTGGCGTAGGGCTGAGCGCTTCCTTGTTAGAGCTGTTAGGGATCTGGACGAGGGTGATTATGATGGCGCTTGCTTCAACGCTGAAGAGGCTATCCAGCTCGCGGTCAAGGCACTTCTATTCAAGTACTTCGCCGAGATACCTCGGATCCACGGCTCCAGAGCTCTGCTCGCTAGGCTTAGGAATCTGCTCATGGATGCTGGTCTAAGCGATGTTGCGAGCTTCGTAGGTAGATTCGTCGCCGATAACCGCGATGCGCTGGATATTCTCGAGGAGAGCTACGTTATGGCTAGGTACGGAGCCGTATCGTATAGCGAGACCCAGGCGAAGTTATGTGTTGAGACTGCGAGTAGAGCTCTGGAGGTGTTGAGAGAGGTTGAGCGGAGGTTGGGCTAGGTACGCTATCGAGAGGTTCAGGTTGTTGAAGAGATGGCGAGAGCTTGTACCTCTCGTCGCTAAAGCGTGTAGAGATGTCTTAAAGGAGGAGTGCGTCAGGATCTACGTCGTTGGTGGCGCTGCCGAGGACAGGCTTACGGTGTTGAGCGACATCGACGTGGTTATAATCGTTGGGAATCCCGAGCTGAAAAACCTCGAAACCATCATCAGGATTAAGAGACGAGCTGAGGAACTCGGCGTATCCCCCGAGCTACCCTTGGACATCAAGATAATGACCGAGGAAGAGCTGCAAACCCTCGCGAAGAAGGGCGTGTATAGAAAGCTCGTTGAAGTGGATGTTGGGGAAGCGAAATAATCATCACATGCTAATTAAGCACTTCGACTCTCTCACCAAATCTATCGAAGCTCTAGACACGTCATCCATGGAAGTACGCATTCAACGATCTGATACCTCCTCCGATACCTATCCATCCACATCGAATCCTTGATCCCTCAGCGCTGTTCAGTCGATAACCAGCTTCGAAATAGTTCGAAATAGCTTGTACAATACTAATCCTGGTGTTCAAGAAGGTTGATTGGGATACACCATTCGAGCTAACTATCGTTGCAACCACTTGGGTAACGACTTAGCACAGGATTGCTCACTAAAGACTTTTCCATTGCTCGAGAGCAGGTCGATACACGTAACTACGAAAAATCGAGTTGCTTAGCAGAGAGCGTGAGCATATCGCCATAAAGTTCTCCACATCAACGCAGTTATAGTACCTATTCTCATTCTCAAACGTTTTGGGGAGATGTTGGGTCACGTAGTTGCTAAGGTAAGGCTACGCAATCCCCACGATCTTAGCAGGTTCGTAGATCTAGAGTTCTTGGTCGATACTGGGAGTACGTATACATGGGTTAGGAGGGAGAGACTTGAAGAGTTGGGTATCAAGCCCATGGATAGAAGGAGGCTTAGAACTATCGATAATAGGATTGTAGCGCGCGACATCGGTGAGGCAGTGATTGAGTGCATGGGTAGGCGCGCGACAACGATCGTGGCCTTCGCTGAGAAGAGGGATAACGAGGTTCTTGGGCTACGCGCGCTCGAAGGACTTGGGTTAGAAGTGGATCCAGTGACGAAGCAACTCAGAGAAGTTGAAGCTATACTGGCGCTCTGACTCGTAGTACTCATCGTACTCATCTAAATGTTTAGCCTAGGAAGATATGGTCACGGTCATCGAATGGTTCGTAATGTTGAGCAACACACGTTGGGGTCGAGTAGAGCTGGGCTAGGCACGTCATGAGGTTCAGGTTGTTCGTTAGCAACGAGTAGATGGAATAGATGTTTCCGCTACCTAAACGCTTCGACGTTCCTTCTTACCAAGCTCATCTCTGAAGCACCAGATGCCCTCGCCAAAGTCTAGGAGCACTATCCTAAGCTTGCTGAGGAGCTTATCGTTGAGAAGTATGTATCTAGCTCGTGGAGCTACCAACACATCGCTTACCACGGGACCCTCAACCCTATCCTCCGTCACCACGTAGACCCTGACGGCACCTCTGTACCGCAGCAACTCGAGTTCTCTACCATCCCCAGCGACCTTGGTGTGAACCTCAGGCTCACCGAGTTCCGAAAGCCTAAGCTCGTTGGCTATACGCGTAGGCACTAGAACCTCGGGCTCCAAACCCACGAAGCCGCTGTTCGCTACGCCCACGACCTCTACCGACGCTTTACCATCAACTCTCTCTATCCTCACCCTCAACCTCAACATCTTTTACAACCTCGGGGTCTAGCAATGTTAGCAAGAGTTCTTCTTCATCGAACAGAGATAGAAGGAGCTCCTCCACGATCACAGCCCACTTTAAGATACGAGTACCGAAGTTAATGAGCATCTAAACGCGTTGCACATGAAATCACGCCTCTTAGCAATCCAAAAACTTTGACACAATGCTAGTGATGCTGAGCTATCATGAGCAGAGTATTTGCATCGACATTTAGCACATCCCTGAAATGCTTGAAAACGTTTTTCGCGTGAACGCGTGTCTATGTGCTGTGTTACTACGATACTTATCTCGCCCGTTATCAACAACTTGTTGAGGAAGACCATCTTCACCTCTCGATTCCTGGAAGCCGCCTCAGCGTGCTTGCTACATACGTAGTTCGTCATCAACTTGATCAGCGCTGACTTATCTACGAAGAAGAGTGGTTTGCTAAGCCTCGATCCCAATCGTTGCTTCGCCTCGCTCAACGAGTTCTCTAGCCCTGCACATAATCCCCATCACCTTCTCCACCGGTACACCTTAGAACACTGCCCTGACAATCTCGTTTATCTGAGCAATTTTGCTGGTCATCTCTCCAAGTTCCTTCACATCGAGACGCCCATACCTATGCAGCGTATAGACAACTCTCTTAGCTAAAGTCTCTTAAACGCTCTACTGCTTCACACCATCCTCTCGGAGTATTGAGCTAGAGGGGTGCCGAGGTCGTAGAGCTCGATGCGCATCGATCCGTTCTCAGGCTATCTCTACGAGTTTTGCTCTTCTTCGGTACGGCTCGAGAATCTCTTCGGTGATCACGTGTATTTCGAAGGGATCTTTGATCCCTTTCTCCCAGAGAGCTGCCAACACCTCCCCTGGCGATCTATTCGTAACTACCAGAACGTCTATGTCGCTCGATAAGAGGTGCCGCCTCTCTGCCACGCTGCCGAAGAGGTAGACCCTAGCGTTTCTATCCAGACTCTTCACGGTTTCGACGATTATCCTCAGGTACATCTCGAGGTTTCTAAAGATCTCTGCTCTTCGACGCGCTTCCTCAACAAGCAGTCTCTCCGACAACCCTTTTCACCTCCTCCACTACCCTAAGGAGCTTCTCAACCTCTTCCTTCGTGTACTCCCTAGCTACATACCTAGACGATATGTAGGCATCCTCCAACGCACCGAGCTCAACAGCGAATCTACGGAGAAGCTCTTTAACCTCCGACGCACCGCTGACCTCCGCTACGATCTCCAGCAATCTTCTAACGCTATGCGTCCTAGGATAGTCAACCCCTAGCTTTAGCAAACAGGCTTTGAGGAACAGCTGTAGGGACTGCTCTAAGCTAAAAGCCGCGAGATCGTAGAAACCACGATCGATCTGCATCAACGCGGTCTCGAAGAACCTCCTAGACCTCTCAACGAGGTACCGATACTCCTCGAACCTCGTCAACTCGGCTCACCACCCCAGCTTCTCACTCCGTAACAAACCCCCGAGCAACGTACTAAACTCGTTACATAACGAACAACCTTCCTTAACCACGAAACGGGATGCTCAATACTCTCACGGCTACATAGAGTGATCACTATTCAAGTAACACGTTGTAGAACACGTTTGCGTCGATGAGCACATCGCTCACTGTGCTTGGCCTCTTCTTCATACCGCTTCAACTCTTCGACGTCAGCCTTTCCGAAGATCCCAACGTACTTGTCAAGAACATCCTTTACTCTTTTTCTACGAATGAAGATCACCACCTCTTCTCCATCCCTTAGATCTACGGACTCGAGAGCTTGAAAACACCATTTACATAGCGAGCGCGTACAGACCTGGCCGCTCGATTCATCCCATAGCTATGTAGTTTTAAGGGGTTAAGTATGTGAGGTAAAGCAATGTACCTTGGCATAGGTCGTCGATGCTTACAAGCCGAGATCTTGCAATTCAATGCTCGAGCACACTAACTTAATTAACAACATCGTGAAACGGTCTACCTCTGTTCATCAGCGCTCATCACCTTCGTCTTCACGATCTCGACGAGCTTCTTCACTCTCTCAATCGCTTTCTCAACATCTTCCCTAGAGCACCAACCCTCGTAGAAACAGGTGTGCATGCCGTTAGCAGCCATCCACGCGTCGTACACCCACTCACCCAGCTCCTTCTCCAAAACCTTTCTAAACTCCCAGAGCTCCCTATGGCTCGTTAATCTCTTACCTTCTCTCCACGCAGCGTAAGCCTTGATTGCTAAGGCTGTAGCACCCCAAACCTTTTCGGCAGCTTGCCTCGCATCGCCTTTCTCCAACTCCTTCTCAGCCCTCTCCAGAAACTCCTTGGCAGCTAGAGCGTACTCCCTAGCCCGCTCTAAAGGATCGAGGTTCTGCAGCAGTAGCTCGATCAGAAACTCCTCTAGACTAACACCGAGTTTCTCAGCTTCACGCTTAACACGCTCAACAATACCGCGAGGAAGGGTGATAGTGGCGAGCGTCAAGCTTCAACACCAGATGGAGTTCTCGATCCATCTCTAAATACGTATCGAATCAATTCAGTGTCTATGCGTATCGATCATTCCCTAACAGCTGCTGAACATGTTAATCAACGCTAAAATGCTTTCACCCAACTCATCTAGGGATTCGAGGTGTCGGAGTATCTATGGTGGTTCGAACAAGCGTTGAGGGATTTGAGGAAAGCTGAGAACTCTTTGAGGACCGAGGATTTCGATGGAGCGGCTTTCTGGGCTCATCAAGCTGCTGAAAAGGTTTTGAAGGCTCTTCTCCTAGCCCATGGCTACGTCGCGAGGACGCACAACCTCCTGGAGCTAGCTAGGGAGGTTCAGAGGGAGTTGGGACTCGATCCAACGCCCATAATCGACGATCTGAGGGAGTTGAATCCTCACTACGTGATTGCGAGGTATCCGAACGCTGCGAACGCACCTCCATACCAACTCTATACCGAGGCTAGGGCTAGGGACTTGGTGGAGAGGGCTAGGAGGATCGTCGAATGGGTAAAGCAGTATCTGCACTGAGATCTCAGGAAGAGGCTCTGAGGCTAGCCAAGGAGTTCGCTAGGAAAGCTAGGAAGCTCTGCGAAGAGCTTGGGTTAGAGCTCATCGCCGTCTACCTCGTGGGTTCGAGAGCTCGTGGTGATTACAGAGTGGATAGCGATATAGATCTCGTGCTAGTGGTTAAAGGTGTCGAGAAACTGAATCCGTTGGAGAGAATCGAGCTCTTCTCGAATCTACTCATAGAGGTTCCAGGGCCTATAGAGTACAGGGTGTACACACCGGAGGAGTGGAACGGTCCAGGGGTGTGGATGAAAGAGTTGAGGAGAGAGGCTAGGGAGGTGGATCCCGATCCCTAGCTCTTCCCAACTCGTATCGCATATCGAGATTTGAGGCTCATTGCGTAAGAATGCATTGGTGCGAACACGTTGGTTAGAGAAGAGGCTTTGCTGTGGATTAGTGCTGCTGAGGAGGATCTATTCGATGCTGAGCTAGCGCTTCAGCATGGGAGATGGTTTAGAGTTGCTTTCTATGCGCATCAAGCGGTTGAGAAAGCGTTGAAGGCTCTACACATCGTTATTCTGAGAGAACCTCCTCCACATACGCATAGAGTCACGGTGTTGTACAGCAAGCTTAGGGAGAAGGGATTCAGGTTACCTAGCGGATTGGAGGAAAAACTTCCTATCCTAAACAAGTACTACACAATAACGAGGTACCCAGACGCTGCTAATGGTCTTCCAAGCGAGGTTGTTGATGAGGAGGAGGCTAGGAGAGCTCTAGACATAGCTAAGCGTGTTGTCGAGGTGGTGAGGAATGAGCTTCAGAGACATACCTAGGGAGATTATCGATGCTGTGAAGAGGTTTGTGCATGGTTTGGAGAAGAGGGGTTTTCGCGTGGAGAAGGTGTATCTCTTCGGTAGCTACGCCAAGGGTACGTGGTTGAGGACTAGCGACGTGGATCTGGTCGTGGTATCCAGCGATTTCAGGGGCATGCCCTTCACTGAGAGGCTCGATGTGGTGAATAGGGTGGTGTGGGAAGAGGGTATCGAGCCCTACGTAGAGGTTCTACCCTACACACCTGAGGAGCTCAGGGAGAGGGTTGAGAGAAGCGTTGTTTTGATGGATGCGAAGAGGTACTGGATACCTCTGGACGATGCGTTGAGGGAGGAGAGGCGAGAGTCGAAGTAATGCAGAGCTCTAGGCGTGGGCTTCAACCATGTATATCCTCTCCCCATCTCTCCAAATCTCGATCACCAAGCTGTTTGTGTCTAGTACTGCGTAGCATCTATGCCTCTGCGAGCTGTCTATCCTTACGTAGAGCGCTCCGAAGTCGAGGCGGTGGATCGTGTAGGGCTTCTCTATGTGTAGATGTCCGCAGAACACGATTCTGGGCATGGCTTCGCGGATCGCAGCTTCAACAGCCTGCGCCCTACCGTCCTCGGCCATGAAGCTGTACTCGGGTAGGGGTAGCTTCGGAGATTCGTGGATCAGCAAAACGTCTATCCTACCCCTGAGCCTCTTAGCGATCTCCACGAACTCCTCAAGACTCTTCCTAGGCACACCCCTCTTCTCCCTCCTCCTCAGGGCTATGACGCCGTTTATAGCTCCGAACCTAAGTCCCCCGAACTCCCTAACCTCCCCATCCTCGAACAGAACGGGTTCGCATCGATCCCCCAACGCGTTGCACATTCTCTTAAGGATCTCCATATTCTCGTGGTTACCGTAGATACTCCAAACCCTAACTCTCTCGAGCAGTTCGCGAAACTCCTCCTCACCAACATCCTCACCCCAATCACCGAGCCCAACGAGTAGGTCTGGCCCATGCATATCGACTACGCTCAGTAGCCAACGCCAAGCCCTAGACTCATCGACATCACCGCGAAAACCCTTGGCATAGTGGACGTCGCTCACGATAACCACCCTCAACGCCTCCCACCAACGGGCTCCGAGCTTCGATACCAACCGTATTCAGCGCCATGCGCTCCACAAGCCGTTTCCCCACGTTCTTCAGCAACCCAACCTCTTCGCAGCGTTCTGCACCTCCGCGAACGGGAGATTACGAGGGTTAAATAGGTGTCTCTGAGGGACGTGCGTATATGCTCTACCCCGGGGTACTCACTGCGGAGCTCTTATCAACACTTTCCTAGGAGATGGTGAGTATGGGTTCGGAGGTGGTTAGCAATCGCTGTGCTCTTGCCCTAGTTCTATACGCTCTGGTCCCCACCATACCGTTCTTCATGGGTCAGGGGCTGGGGAAGGAGGAGGAGGTCTGCGACGAAGCTAGGCCGCGGAGATGCGATGGGTCTAAGGGTTCCGTAGCTAACCTAGCCACGTTGGGGATCTGCATATTCGCTGAGGCTCTGCTAGGTGTAGAGCTCTCGGCGTGGCTATGGAACGACTTCTTCGTTTCCCTCCTGCTGCTCGTCATGACGCACGAGCTGCTGCACGCAATGAGCTACTGGTACTACGGATGCTTCGCCCTTCCCCTACCCCTCATGTCTCCACCGATCCTAGGAGTGACCTTCGCTAGGTGCGGAGCTAAGTCTAGGATCCCCAAAATCGCTCCGCTCGCGATAAGCGTCGTGGGTTTCGCAATAGGTTTAGCAACCGGTAGCTATAGGTACCAGTTCCTAGCTCTCCTCAACCTAGCGGGATCCGCTTACGACGTGGCTACGTTCTTCCTCCATCGCTAGGAGCAACGAAGAGGTTAGGTATATATAGAACAGGTTAGCATATGTAAAAAGAGAAGTGAAATTATTGGGTCTGGGCATAACTTTTTCTGGGGAACACCTTGGAGAACCCCACTCCGCTTAGAAAGATTCGGATCCCCCGAAGCACGAAGAACACCGAAGAACTCTTCGAATCCATGGCCCTGCTCCTAATGGAGCTCATATTCCTGGGTTGCGAAGATCACGAGGTTACGGAGATCGTAGATGCAGTTACCAAGATGGTTGAGCGTAAAGAGGATAGGGCGTACATCGATTGCCGAACGAGGAAGTTCCTCGTTATACGAAGAGGTAGGTACCTAGAGATCCACCGAGCATAGCACACCGCCCCCGAGGAAGCTAGTCTTCATCTAGAAGCGCTATCGAGCATCAGCGCAGAGCGCCTCCGATAAGGGGTTGGAGATAGCCAAGGCATCCGATTTTTGCTCAGGACCTAAC
>JALWBS010000092.1:13775-24240 GCA_027037025.1 Desulfurococcales archaeon
GGACCTAACCGATGAATTGGTAGAGGTGATTGGATTAACTCTGGGGGCTCCTCCTACCTAAGGTGATTGGCAAAGCGACGGATGTTGTGAGGGTGTTGAAGGAGAAGCTCAGGGAATTCAACATAAATCCCGAGACCATATCGATTCACCGCGTTGAGAAGGTTGATGATAAGTAGGTCGTCGAGTTCAGCCACTTCTTCACTATATACGTTGTTGAAGTGGATGAGGAAGGGCGTATACTATCGTTCAGAACTAAAGGTGGTGGGGCAACACCCCACCCGGATAACAAAGATCCGCACCCTCATCTAGGATCAAGAGCTTGAGAAAGGGAGTATTCGAGCTGAGGGAGCCTCGTTGAGTACTCTACAAATCATTGTTGAGTACGAAAAGCTTCTTCGCGAGAGGTATGAGCAGTACATCGAGTTGAGGAATCGGGGCGAGTTTGTGAAGGCTGGTGAGGTTCTGTGGTCAGCGATAACGATATTGACATCCATGCTAAGCCTCTTGATTAGGGGTAGCACTGTTTCTCATCACAAAGAGGCTAAGCTCTTCGTGAAGAAGGATCTGAGCAGACTCTAATATGCTATCTACGGAGATGACCCTAAGCACCTCGTTGAGCTCTTTAGCTACGCCGAGAAGCTGCACGCGAACTTCTACCACGAGTTTCTAAACGAGGAAGAACTTATGGAGAGCATCGGCGCGAGAAGCTCGCAACCGTACCCAGAGATATGATTAATCACGTACTCAAGGCATTCTCGTAGCAACCAATGTCCACGGAGAGCAGCTGGTCGCTAGGATGTACTTTGCGTGAAGCGTAGAACGATAAAGTTCTTCGTATCGCAGAGATACCAGAGGTATCTACGTCGTAAACCGCTCTCCGCTAGGGTATCGTCTCTAGCCATGGCATTCGTTCGAAGTCTTTGTCTAGGGTTGCTACGGTCATGCCGTGTTCCCGCATGCAATCACTATCAGCGCATCGCTGCTTAGCTTCGGGCAAGAGAAAAGGGTTGAGTGTATTCAGCAGCTCTCTTATCGCCTCCAAAACCTCCTTGGGATAGCCATTACTCCTTACCCACTTCCTCAACGATAGCGCTCCTTTCACCAACCCTTCTTCTTGAAGAAGCGAAGCGTGAGTATATGGAGTAGCTCCGCGATAACCGTGGGAGTTGTATACAGCTCCTTACCTTCGAAAACCTCGGCTATACGACGAGCTTCCTCAGGAGATCCTAAGAGTTAGGTAGAGAACGTTCGTATCGAGCATCACTCTTCTCGCAATAGCTCTTCCCCCAGCTGCTTAAACTCTTCGCAATTACTTGGCCCACCCAGCTTCTCGATGTCTCTCCTCACTTTCTGGACCTCATCCCATAGGCCCTCGCGTAGAACACGGTGCTTCACGCCCCTGAGCATATCCTCGAGATTAGTACCCTCCTCAAGCTCTATCTCAACAACGACTTTGCGAACCATAGCCTCTGCCTCAACACCATTATCAACTCAAAACGCTGATAAAAAGAGGTTCTCATCCAAACGCTTTCAAAATCCACCTTAGTTTAGAGCTAGATCTTACAGTGGTCCTAACCTCGGATTGGTAAAGCTATTTGATCTGTAGCTTGTCAAGTTGGGAGGTTCCTACCTGAGCTAAGAACCTCGTGTATACAGGGCGTTGAGGGGTTTGCATATCGTTGTTCGACGAGGTTATAATCGTTGAAAGCTACGCAGTGCGTCACTATGGTGCGATCCTGATCTTTATAGATCGTGGGTTGGCACGGCGATTCACTGCTGTTTTCCTGGGTCTAGGGCTAGGGCCTTGACTAGCTGGCTGTAGTCCATGCTCTCGACGTATCTACTCGCTTTGCTCCTCAACTCTCTATCCTCTGTCGCGAGGTAGGCTCGGAGCTTCTCGGCTGTCACTATGTACGAAGCGTCGTAGAAGGTGAGTCTCTCCATAAACGCTATCTCGAGAACCCTCTTCATCTCGAGACTATCGAGATGCACGACCTTGACGATTCCGTGCTTTGCCAACTCCATTGCGACGCTCAGCATCTCGATCGCATCGTCGAGGCTCATCGTCTTGCGTAGAGCCGTGAGTTTCCACAGAGCGTTACCCACTTCGTAGATCGTTAAATCGAGTACGTAGAGCTCAACCCTCCGCGCTACCTCCAAAAGCTCTCTGCCTAGATTCAGCGTCAGGGGAACCAAGGTAGATGCATCGAGAACAATCCTCATCTCTGCTCCCTAGACTCCCTCACGATCCTGGCAATGGTCTCGGGATCCACCTTGCCAGCCAAGCGCTGTCTAAGCCTCTCCAACCTCTCCCCAAGCCTAGCTCTCTCAACCTCCTCAACGTACTGCTCAAGAAGCTTACGAACAACCTCACTAACATTGACACCAAGCTCATCCAACCTCCTCTTCAACTCCCTCGGAATCCGAATAGATACAACAACACTCCCCATCAGCACCCCGTAGTACGAACCGTAATACAGCATCTATAAGCATTGCGCTAAGATCTTGCGAAGACCCCAACACGCGTCTCTCCAAAATCGCATCTTGTCGAAGAAGTGTTCGCAAACCTTGCTAAGAGCGGTAATCACCTCGCGCCAAGCTTAGTTTAGGAAACGTCTAGAGAATATAGCGTTGCATTTCCTCAGTAAACCACGGAGGTGCTTGAAAACGGTTGCGTTGCCGGGGTATAGGTGGCTCGAGGTTGTTCCCGGTAGGCGTGGTGGTAGACCCACCGTGAAGGGTACGAGGGTGACGGTCGACGATATTCTGGAGATGCTCGCTGCCGGTTGGAAACCCGAGGAGGTTGCTGAAGAGCTGGAGATACCCGTAGAGGCAGTGTACGAAGCACTGAGGTTCGCATCTAGCGTGCTGAAGAGAGTTACGATACTCGCTACACCAGCTAATACTCAAGAAGGCGCAGACTCAATTTCTCATTAACACCTACCACAGCCCTGATAACGACCTCAGACAGCTGTAGACGCATCGAGAACCTCCTCGTATTCGATGCGCCCTAGCCGAGTGTGTGCTTCGAACATTGAGCTCTTGCGAAAGCCCGTGAACCGAAGCTCGTACGTGTACGTCGCTCCCAGAGGAGAGGACAATGTATCTCAAGCTCTTAACCGACGAGAACATGCCCAGGAGGCTAGTGATTCTGCTATGTCAACAGGGCGTAGATATCATTCGTCTATAGGGTCCGGGTATTCGAGGCACTAGTGATCACTCTCCACGTGGTTTAGGATCGTTATGAGCCCTTCATCAGACGTGGAACTCTTCGTGATAACGAGGCCTAAGGTAACGTGATGTATAGTAACACGTGCTTAACGTTGAATTCCGTGGAAAGTCGATCGGCTCGATGCCTATAGGCTCTCCGGATACTACGATGCGTCTCGAACGCGTAACTTCTAAGCTTCCCCTACGTCGCTCAACAACTTCTTCACGAGATCCTCATCGATGTAGAAACCTTTCTCTATGAGCTTCTCTATGAATGGCTTAACTTCTCTTACTAAACCCTTCAACTTCATGACCTTTAGGAGGCCCAACGTGCCTATGATTCTCAAACCCAATCTCCTCGCTAGCTTTCTACCCTTGAGATCGTCTATTATCAACACATGGCCTTTCTCCAGGGCAAGTGCTATCGCCTCAGCCTCTCCCTCATCAACAACGGTCTTCAACACCGTAACAACGTTCTTGTTATGAGGTTCTTCGACGGATAGAAAGCTCAAACTCTGGAAGTACTCCCTCTCCTTAACGCTGAGCTCCTTCATAACGCTCGGTGGGACTATCACTTTCCGAAATACGAGACTTAGTTTCTCTATCAAACCAGCGTGTTTAAGGGCTATGAGGGGAGAGGTGTTCGAAATAGCGATTTTAACCTCTTGCTCCTCCAGCAAGCTCCTCAGCAACCCTCAGCTCTTCTCTCAACTCCTCCTCATCTAGGTTGATCACGCTAACCCTTCTCCTCGACAGCTCACGCATGAAATCCTCAACACAGAACCCAGCGAGTTCAGCAGCCTGCTTAAGAGTGAGCCTAGCCTCGCGATAGAGCTCGATAGCTAGAAGAAGCCTAGCTTCGTACTCATCCAGCTCGACGTAGTCAGGAACAGTCAATCGCAAAACCTTCACACCACCCATCCCACAACCCGTAACAGCAATGCAAAAACCCAGTAATAGATCATCATGTACAAAATCGCTAAAACTCATCAAGCTAGAGGATCCTCGCCCAAGCCAATGACGAAGCGTATTATTCCAATCTCTCGTGACCATCTCTCTTCCTTCGACACCAATCTCGGATGAGGGGATAGCAAAGCTCATACGCGAGAATAGAGAGTCGAAGTAATTGAACACGTCTGTGGCAATAGCTTTGAGACAACTTGTTCAAGAGAATCACCAACGCTTAATCTAGCGCTCCACATGTCGAAACTACTTCTCGATGCTAGCATTATCGCTGAACTGCTCTACAAAATTCATTTAGCATCTACGTATAGCCGGATACACGAATGTATTCGCTTGAGGTGTGCACGGATTGTTCGGCATGGCTAAGGAGATTAGGGAGTTCCTCGGGGAGCGCGTTAGAGTTCTCGAATTTCTTGAAGTAATCAATAGCATCGAGGAGAGGGTGAAGAAGAGGAGGACGAAGGTGGATTCGACGAAGATCATTAGGGAAGCGGGGGAAGAGCATTAGCATTGATAGTGCTAGACAAGTCCTTCCTGTTAAGCTCGTAAGCGCCTATCTACGGAGGTTAGCGGGAGAACTTTTACGATTTACTGATGCCTTACCTTGGCTAGGGCTTCTTCTAGCAGCTCTGGGGTTATGTATAGGCTTGTATCTGGGATTCTCTTCAGCAACTCTAGAGCCTCTTCCTTAGATACGACACCACGTTTCTTAGCGAACTCTATCAATCCCAGAGTCCCAAATACCCTAATCCTTAGCTCTCTACACTTTTTCCTAGCACGCTTATCGTCCGTGACCACGACTACCGCCACGTTGTCCTCGCTTAGTTCCCGTGTTAAGGTGTAGGCCAGTGCTATAGCGTGGCGTTCTCCTTCACCAAGACTTCTAGGGATATCTATGGGGAGAATGCTTACGCTCTCGATCGTTACCTCGTCGCTAGGAACATTTAGTTCTACACCTGCTCTCAGGAACTCGTTCTCGACGCTCTGAGGTATTACCACTTTCACACGACATGTTCTTCGAAGCTTCTCTATGATATCAAGGCGGTTCAGCTCGCGCAAGACTATCAGTGTGGTGGCGTTAAAGATGAGTATGTACTCTTCTCTAGAGCTTCTCGGCTTCTTCAATATCGCTTACCTCAGCCACGAACGGCTTAACGCCTCTCCTCTTCAGGTACTCAACGAATCTTGGTAAGGGTTCTCCAGCTATCCTAGCAGCTAGCTCAATAGACACAAGACCCTTGCGGAACATGCTCATCGCCAGCTCCCTACGTCTTCTAAGGAGCTTGTCTATCACATCCGATTTCTCGCCATATCCATACACAGTGTAGATGTACAGCAATAGCTCGTCTATAGACATGGCATTGACGAACTTAGCTACATCTTTAAGAATCCTTCTATGCCTCTCACCGAGCCCATTCCACAAGACTCTAGCCTTAGCGATGCCCTGCTCCGTCAAGAAGATTCCATCTCCAGACTCAGAGGCCAACCCGCTGAGTAGAGCATTCTCTAACGCATCATTCACCTCTTCACTCCAGGGACCCATTCTATACGCATTGAACTCGAGCACCTCCCCCAACTCCTCAACGTGTCTAGCCGCTATGAACAAAGCCTTCTGCATATGTATCCTAGAAGGAATCCTGCCACCAGCCGCATAGAGGAGTAGTAGAACCCATTCAAGCGGATCAAGGACTCGAGATTCCTCTACACTCCGACGTAGCTTCTCCATGAATCTAGATACGTCTATCTTTCTCGGTCTATCCACGCGCTTTTCTCTAGGCATTGTCGGGGCACACCCTGAGACTGAGCCCCAGTTATATAGGTATTCAAAGCTAATCACATTTGGGCGCACGTCGTGGGTATAATAGAGGCGCATCTTATCAATGAATACGATGAGGTACCAGCTCGTGCAGTAAGGATAAAGCATGTGAAAGGATCTCTGGAGACCCCCGCCTACGCCATTAATGCAGTCGAAATCGATCGAAGATTGATAAAGGAGGAAGATCTGCGAGGCATTGTAGAGATATGCATACCGTTTAGACCAGAGCAGTTGAAGAGTATGAGTAAAGACCTCGCTCTTCAACAACAATTTGAGTATAGGATCAACAGCTACATGAGGAAGATACCGCATGATCAGCTCGTAGTGGCGATACCCCTTGTAGAGGGTAAGCAGAAATACGAACTTAGTATAGACGAAGCATCTTTCTATGGTACATACATCGCCGAACTCATATCAAATCCCGAGGTTGACATTGTTTGCACACCAATATTCCATAGAATTGCTGAGAAACACGTTGATGTTCTCGTGAAGAAGTTTCTAGAAACTATGACCTCTTATAACGTAGGGGTAGCACTATCAATACCATACACATCGAGAGAAACCCGTGAGAAACTCATAAGGATCTACCTAGACATGGTGGATAAGAACAATAGAGCTTTACTAAACTTTCTATGCGTTGATTACAACAGCTCTAACCCCATAACTAAATACGCGTTCCACAACTACGTCTTGAGATACGTAAGGGAACTCCAAGAGGAGATAGATGAGCCTGTTGTGGTGTACGGTGCTAACGTGAAGTATAGCAGAATCGCAAAGAAATACGATGAGCTCCCCGCTAGAGATCTCGCAAGTTATTTTGCTCAACTAGACATGTTCGGCGGAAACCACAAGAGAAAGCCCATACCAGGTGAAGTAGCTGAGAAGCTAAAGGCGGAAGAATCGATAAGGAAGCAGAAATTGCTTAACAGGGATAGGTACACATATATAAGCCTTGATAAGGTAGTTGAAGAACCTAAGTTAGCAGTACCAGAAACAGATTTAATCAAGAAGCTAGTAGATGAAGGTCGTCACAGGTCGTACATTGAGAAGGTGGTGAAGCGCATAAACATGAGGAACATCCTATCTGAGGTAGATATCCTGAGACCTCTATTTAGCGGTCGTGGCTGGCAACATTTCGAAGAGCCTACGCAGTACCTCAATAGCAAAGAAATCGTGAGAATAGACCATGTACTGCTTAAGAGATTGAAGGACTTTGCTAAGGTACTTAGAGCCGGAGCTAGGAGACTGGATGAATACGTAAGATGAATCGTAATACTTAGTCGAGAACCGCCATTAAGTTCTTAACAATGTAATAGTTGAAGGAGCAATACGCAAACGTGATGAGTCATTGCAACCCCTCTCGGAAGACCAAGAGCTTCATAATACCCACCGTGCCAAGGTCAGAGCCTCTTCCACCTCCATTCCACTCTCATTCTGAAGTGTGATTTCGAAAATTAGTTTCAAGAGGATCTGCGAACTTGTTGAAGTCTCCCGAACACTTCTCGTTAATTCCTGAAGCCCGTGGCCATTCCAGAGCAAGAGCTTCATCACCTCGAACTGAAAAAAGCCTTGACAATCCATGGATCGCCATGAACGAGTCTTTGCTCATTCCGTAAAGCACGTTCTGGTAGTCGAAGTGAGCTAGCATCCGCGCTCTAGATAAGCAGCTAGGTTTAGGGCTTATCCACGCGTCGATGTACCGAGGGGAGAGCTATGCCTAGGTTCCTCACCGTGTGTAAGGAGAACATCCTTGTGCAGAGCACTAATCGAGAGCTTTCATGGGCTTTCCACTGGTCACGCTATACGCCTCCCGAGACCTTCAAGCACTGGTTTACGCACTTCGTGAGCTTCTTTAGCTACGCCATCTCGCTAATCGAGAACTCCATCAATGCCAAGGCCGAGGTTTGCCACGGCGATCCCGAGAAGGAGCCTATAGCGGTGCTGAGAATCAACGATCCTTACGAAGCCTCTATCCTAACTCTACACCTCGATTTAACGAAGATCTACATCCACGGAAACGCAGTGTGCTCCATACCCTCGATATCCTCGCTCAAGATCTACGAATACGGCTTGAGAAGCATCTCACGAGACACCCCAGGTATTGAGAGACCGCTCAGCAACACGAGGTACCTAGCCATCGCCGATGCTAGGAGGTTCGGCGATAGCGCTAGAGCCATCTTCAACGAGCTGAGGAAAAATGGAATAGAACCTGAAGACTCCATAGCGCCGCTCTTCAACGGACTCGACGAGAACCTCTACGAGTCGTTGGGCGCCTACCTACTGAGGACCAAGGGCTATCTCGTATGGCACCAAGCGAACATATCCGATCTCCTACCACCACCTTACTGACCATCGGGTGTTCCAGACCTCGAGATGGTGTTTGTTGGTGAACGAGGCTACTTCATGTACGAATAGGTTGTTAAAAAAGAGCTTAGGAAAGGAGGTCAGATTTTGCGTCAAAGCTTGGTTACCAATCAACTCGTTGTACATCTGATCCTACTAGGTCTAAGCGTTGTTGGTAGTTACAATCGTGCGTGCACATATTAACGTGCGTGAACATGTTTTAAATGGTAGCTTCGCGTGGGTGTGTACCAGTGTCTTATCGACACGTATCTTACCGCACCATTGGGATAGCGGCCCTAATCTCAACGCTAATCGCAGGAATCTCAGCGCTCGTGGCGGGTCTCTGGCTCTTATCGATACCCATGTTCGCCTTCGCCATCCTATCCGGTGAGGCGTTACACAGAGCGTGGAAGGGCGAGAAGAGTCGTGAGCAAGAGCGAAGGGAGACGAGCAGCAAGGCTTAATCGAGCCGAGTTGTAACGAAGGATCTTTATTTGCTTACTTTTTTATCGGCTCAAGAAATGCAATAATGAGTGCGCCTGTATCCTCAACTATTTCGTCTTTTGCAGGGCTAACATCATCGTATCGAATAATAAAGTCTTGTGGTAATTCTTTTAACAAATTTAATACTGATGCCATGATAGCGTTGTTTAATGCCTCATGATACGCTGCCTTGCATTCTAACATTACATTCTCTATATCATTTACAATGATAACTACCTGGGGTTTACGTGAAAGAAGAGTCTTTGAGATATATACTCTTATACCGTAAACGTCTTCGTTAACCGATATAAAGCAATACTTTTCAAAACACTTATCT
Organism: Desulfurococcales archaeon; assembly: GCA_027037025.1. Classification (GTDB taxonomy): domain Archaea; phylum Thermoproteota; class Thermoprotei_A; order Sulfolobales; family Ignisphaeraceae; genus JAADCV01. Next base: position 22,928 of record JALWBS010000092.1, read on the forward strand.
TTTCTAATAATTTTATCTGGTTCACAGCAAAACATTGTTATTTCTCTTTCCATAAGAAGCTCTCTGAGCTTCTCTTGCACAAATTTCGAACGTTTATCATTTTCGATCTCTAGAGCAGACAAAGCAATATCGTGCCATGGAATGGCGTTAATGATCTCGAACAACTTCTCGGCATATCTCTTCCGTACATTCTCGAAAAAGACCTTAATCGTCACCGACTTATCACTATAGCTCTTTGAGAAATTACCAAATTCGTTGTTGTTTCTTGGAAGACCTGCAACTCTTACCCTATACGCCATGTACATTAATTTATTATCGGGAAGAGGTCTAGTATGTACATCAAAATCTTTCGGTACTGTTAAAAATGAGAAAAGCGCTCTACGAAAAGCTTTCCCGAAGCTCTCAGGCTTCTTATTTAGTTCTTCGGCTAAGGCATGCTCTTTCTCTGCAATTTCGTCAAAAACCGCATAGAAGTTTATATAGACTTGGAATTTTTGCTTCTTTAAATTCGCTATGGGTAATATCGAATACACATTATCGTATAGTCTGAAAAGAACACCACCAACAACCTTTGTGCTCACGAAAATAGATGGTTCTATATACTTTATACTGCCACCAATAGTATTAGATGTAGTTGTAGTAGTTAAAGGTACATCGAGATAGCTTATCGAAGACCCATACTCAACCATGATCTTCGCCAGCGCTGTTGATAGAGCAATCACGTCCCAAAGAAACTCTTTCCTATTCTTCGGCAGCAAGAAGAACTTATTTATTTTATAAAACTCCGATAATACTTCAACAATTGTTTGTCCAATTTTATTTAATTCATCAGAATACATTCTCAGGCGTCGCTCAAACTCTAGACGTGCTAGATAACTATCACCTACGTACTTAATAACATTGATAAAGAACTCGAACATACTAGACGACATTCCGCTCCCTACCATTAGCAATTTCAAAATAGCATAATATTTTGTTGTACTCCTGCATAAAAACTTGAGAGTTGACCACATCGAGTATAAGCATGGTATCTGAAGGTTTTGAGAGTGCTTGGGGGAAGTGTTGATAAGCGCGATGTTTCGGGGTATCTATCGCTTGGGTGGCATCTGGGGCTTCTGAGCTACAGCATCGAGAGGGGTAGGGGTGTCTATAGCATCACTAGGCTTGGGGCTAAGATTCTCGAGCGCTGCTCATCGTCTACGCAGGGCGTTGTTGATGAGAAGTGCCGCGATGTGTTTAGAGAGCTGTTCTCTTCGTGGGTTCCTCTACGTGTTCTACTCAAGTTCTTCGCAGAGAACGGTTTCGACTATCGC
>JALWBS010000093.1 GCA_027037025.1 Desulfurococcales archaeon
CGATCTCTGCCTCGAACATGTTGTGCGTCGTGTAGAGAATCGCCTTGCCCTGCCTAGCCAACTCCCTAACCAACCCCCTTATCCTCCTAGCCGTAGGCGGATCCAGACCCAGCGTCGGTTCGTCGAGGAGGAGCACGGGTGGATCCCTGAGGAGGGCTCGGGCTAGGGCTAGGCGTGCCCTCATGCCCAGGCTGAACTCCTCGAAGAGCCTATCGGCACCCCCTAACCTATCGAGCTCCAGCAGCTTCAGCAACTCGTCTATTCTCTGCCTAAGGATCTTCTCGGGTATTCCGTAGAGAGCTCCGAAGTACTCCAGGTTCTCGCGACCCGTGAGCTTGCCGTAGAACCCCTTCTCAACGCTCAGCATGATCCCGATGCGCTTCCTAACCTCGTTAACCTCCCTAACCACGTCGAAACCCTCGACCCGAGCCTCGCCAGCATCGGGTATGAGTAGCGTTGCGAGTATCTTCACGGTGGTGGTCTTCCCAGCACCGTTGGGCCCCAGCAACCCCACGACCTCGCCATGCCTAACAACGAAGCTTACGCCTCGCAGAGCCTCCACAACCTCGGTCCTACTCCTCAGCAAACCGATGCGCTTCTTCGTCACGTACCTCTTCACCAAGTTCCTAGCCTCGATAGCGATGCCCACGATCCCACCCATAGCCAAAACTCTTCGATTAGACTCGACAGCTATATCCCCACTGCCGAGCCCACTCCACACCTAGCACTCGATACGAGTGCTAATGGGGATCAGCTCGACAAGGGCTTGAACTCGATGAACCTGAACACGTGATTGTAGCGACACGTCTCGCCATTGGGTAGGTACTCGACGTAGCTAACCCTGAGAATCCTTATGAATACCTGCTCAAAGACGTTCTCATCGTTTGGGAACCGAGGGTCGTCACCATGGTTCTCGAAAGCTATCTCAATATAGAGCTCGGGTCCTTGAAGAGCTAGCGAAACTACTAGGGATGAGATGAGCAACCTCGTCGCTTCGCAGGGATAACCAGCTACGTTGATGGCTCTGCGAACGGCGCTTGCCATGAGAATCCCTACGGGGATACCCCACTCGAAATCGGATCTACATGGGTAGAGATCCCCAGCGATATGAAGCTGGAGTCCCCCGACGGGATGAAGTTCCTCGGAGGCCGTTCGTATCCGAGCATCACCATCAGCTCCCTGGTCAAGGGGATCAGGTTGCTAAGAACATTCGATACGCTGCTATTCGCTGGTACGATATGTTCGAACACCCTCACATCGTGTACTTGAGAAGTACGTCCTGAAGCATTAGCGCAACATCGTTCTCAAAAACTCTACACACCCCTGAATAGGCATCGCATAGGTAGAGGTTGTGGAGCGTGAGTAGCGGTCTCGTCAGTACGAAGTCTATCGATGCCCATCTAGGCGGTAGCTCCGTTCCCATCATCAGCTCTACCCATCTACCACCCCACGTAGCTCAACTACCCCTCCAAACACCGATTCGTGGGGTGATGCCTCTCCTCAGCGATGGTACTACATCGCCGCTGGTCATAACTGGGTAGAAAAGGAGTCGCGTTACATCGCCGGAGACGATCGTGAAGCCCGACATGGATGCTCCCCTCGAGGCGTTGTTCACCATGATCACCAGCGGCACCTTCACGTAGAGCGACCCGTTCACCAACTCGAAGTAGCTCCTTGGCAAACCCTTCGTCAGGTTCTCCGGACCTAGGTAGGCGATGAGCTTCCTATCGACGATGAACCTCCAACCCAGTAAACGAAGGGTTTTCGCGATCTCATCGCGATACTCATCGAGTAGATCAACAACCTTAAGCGCCTGTGGAAGAGCTATGAACCCCTTCAACACCTGACGCTCGATCTCAACGGCTTCCCTAAACCCCTTAACTACGTGGATCACGTACCTAAGCGTAGCGCCCTTAGCCAGTAGATACGGTTCATAGCTAGGGAGTGTTGTGAGGGTCGTCAGAGATTCTAGGTGGAAGAGCTCTTCATGTCAATAGGATAAGGCTCTGGTTCACAATGGCATTAGCTATCGAATCCCGCACCCCTATACACAGCAATATTCTTTTCGAAAATGCTTGGACTGTACATGCATAGCTATTCAAAGCCGATGATTGTGAACGTCGCGAGAACCAATGCTTTCGCGACCTTGATCTAGGCCCTAGGCTCTCTAGAATTTGTTAATAACCCTGTAGCTATGAAGATTTGCCCGATAATCGCATATGGGTTAGTGCATGTCTGAGGAACGGTTCGAGGTATTGAGGTGTTTACCAAGGTCTTTTCTGAAGAGCGGTATCTTAAGAGATTTCCTCTAGACTCACAACGTTAATTAGTCCCTCTGCTTTCATCCTCAGCCTCCTAT
>JALWBS010000094.1 GCA_027037025.1 Desulfurococcales archaeon
AACTCTTCTCACGAAGTCCTCGGGGATTGCGAGCAGTAGGAACAGTATTACGAAGCCAGCGCAGACAGCCATAGCTTCGAACGCGTTGAATGATAGGAGCGACCCTCCTAGCAGCACTCCGTCGATACCTCTCCATGGAAAGCCCAACGGCGCTCCGATCCTCGGTTGGTTCTGGAGTATGTAGCCCACCGTATGCGTGAACAGCGATACGATGACTATGGCCAGAGCCGTCAAGCCTACGCCTAGCAACCCAGCGCTTCTAATCGCTAAAGCCCTGCTCTTCGTCAACCCCACCTTGTCGAAGAAGTACTTAGAGAACACTACGAGAACCAGTATCGGTGCTACGGCGAGCGCTGACCCTCCCTGGAAACCTCCGCCTGGCGTGAGATGACCGTGCAGAGCTATGGATACCCCAACGCCGATTATGAGCGGAACCACGATTTTCGTTACGTTCTTCGCTATGAGCGTCAAACCGTGGCGTAGCTCTTCGTAAACCCCTCTATGCTCAACGCCTCTTAGCAGTGCCACGGATGCTATTATTGCTAGGAATAGCACGGCCGTCTCGAAAACCGTGTCGAGACCTCTATAGTCCCAGACTATCGATGTCACACCCTCGGGCGCCATAGCGCTGATGTATATCACTGAGGGATTGAACGTGGTTACGAGATACCAAGCGGCTAGGTACCTAACGTCCGGCGGCGGTACGGGACCTATTCCTCCACCCGATATAACCGCTGCGATGCCTATGGTCAACGCTACGCAGGTTAGTAGCGCGGCTATAACCACGCTTCTACGATGCTCAACATCTTCGTACCTCTCGGTCTTTCTTATCAAGAACAGTATCGCTAAGGGGTACAGACCCACGGCTACGGGTATGTATGTAAGCACGATGTCCGGAGCCATCAGCAAGTAGTAGAGGAAAGCGTATAGAGTGCTTTGAATAGCTGAGAAGAGAAGAGCTTTCAACATGTCTCTCTCAACAATAGCTAGGAATACAGCTACCACCGACGCAACTCCGCACAGAGCCATCAAGACGTAGTATAGTACCAACGAGATCATTTCTCCTCACCCCGCGTCATACGATCCTCTTCGAGATGATCAACGACCTTAGGTTGCACGACTGCTGTTCTAGATTCGTGAGCGGCTTTCGCAAGCACATGGCTTCCCACGGGAGCGAGTATCAGTATGAGTACTGCCGTGACCGCAGCAGCGCCAGCTATGAAGAAGCGGTACCTTCCTAGGAAATCGCAGCCTACAGACATTATGGCCACCCCTATTAATGGAACGAACGCGCCTCCAATCGCCCCTATGGTAGCTGCGTGTAGTCTAACGAAGAAGTTGGGGAAGCGCAGCATACCTATGGCAGCAACTATGTCGAAGAACACGCCTATCGCAACGAGGATCTCGCCAATCGATACCAGTACCCAGTCCAGCGTCGACGCCATTCCTTACTCACCCATCTCCTTCTTCAACAGGTACTTGGCTACGTAGATGTCCAAAGCGTAGACCCACAGCGCCAACACTATGGCACAGGGGATCAGTATCGGAGACCTGAAGTATATGGATAGGAGCGCTAGAAAAGCAGCTAGATCGTAGCTCAGGCAATCGATAGCTAAGGTTATGTCGGGTATCGTTGGGCCCTTAAGAGCTCTCACTATGTACATTACGAAAGCCCCTAGGAATAAGGGGATCACGATTGTTATGAACATCGATACCTCGAACTGTAGATCCATAGCCATCACGCACCCAACGTGTTTAACGATAGCTCCTCAGATGTTAGCACATCCTTCGTCGCTAGCCTATACTCGTTGGTCACGATATAAGCTTTGACGGGGCATACCGTTGCGCAGCGGTAGCAAAAGATGCATGCTGGATAGTTTATCACTGGGTACAAACCCCTCTTGTTCCTAGGAGGCTTCTTGTCCTCAGGAAGCTTCTTCATGGTTATCGCCTTGGATGGGCACTCTATAGCGCATAGGGAGCACCCTATGCATTTCTGTAGATCTGCATAGTGCCTCCCCCTAGCATCAGCTTCTATAACAGTGCTCCTCTTCGGGTACTCAATCGTGGACGGTTTAGAGAAGAGGTTCTTTAGCGCCTCCAGCACGACGCTCATATTCTCACCCTTCCAAGGGCGAGATCCCTTAAAGAAACGATTTTCTTAGTGCCTTTTCTTCGGTTGATAACGACGACTCTCTCCATACACGATATGCATGGGTCAAAGCTTGCGAATGTTACTGGGACGTCTGCTACGCTCAGCCCTATGTAGACCTTCTTCGAGTTTATCAAGTTGTTTAAGGTAGGAGTTCTTATCCTGACCCTGTAAGGAGTGGTTCCTCCAGCACTCTCTACGT
>JALWBS010000095.1:0-871 GCA_027037025.1 Desulfurococcales archaeon
CTTCATGGGTCAAGCGAGCCTAGTTCAGGTAGAGACCATGCTAAGACACTGCTTCGGGGCTCGATGGGGAGGTCAAGGGGCTTCCATGATGAAAACCGCAAATGCTGAATCCATTCGTGCTCATACTTAGTCAAAGTCTTGTTGTTTCCTAGCGATGGGTAGATTTAGGGATTTAAAAGCAATTCAAGTTAAAACGTACTTCATCGACTGAATGTATTTAAGCATTGTAGCGGGTTTCTTCTACATGGAGAGTAACTATGATGAAAGGATTTGGTGGATCGCGTCATTGGTGTTCCTCGATAATTGTCTTGATCATTGTAGTGGTAGTCATTGCTTCGGTTATAACACTGATTTACAGTAAATGGGTTGCGCCATATCAAGTCCATACCATCAGCTCTAACTCACTTCAACGAAAACGAACTAGTTCCGTGGTAGGTATCGGTACGGCTATGACTAACGGCATCTCCGTGACCAACACGGGCAGTGCGTACCTCGAGACCTTCGGCGTTAGTAAGCATGAGTACGCTTTGGCTCTCGAGAACTTCAAGAGTATTCTGAAGGAGGCTAGGGAGGTGTATGCCGAGCTCGTTGGGAAGGGTAAGCTCTATATGATGAATCTCGACAACTTCTCCAAGCTATTTATCGAGAAGGCTTCGATCGTAAACGAGACGACTATCCGCATAGGAAACGAACTGTATCGCTACGTGGTTTTCTATGTCTACAACACTAAGAACAAGTTCCTCTTCGATCCGAAGAAGCTTATAGTCAACGGTATCGAGATTCAGCTTCTACCGAGGAACAAGTCGGTGACTTACACTGGTGGGTTGCCATACAGCTACCTAACCATGTACGGAAGCGAGGTGTGTAGGGT
>JALWBS010000095.1:881-2353 GCA_027037025.1 Desulfurococcales archaeon
TTCGTCACAGCGAACTACAACCTGCTGGGGTCAACGATCAATCCATGCAATGGTATCTACGTGCTGAGGATATCGGTGAACAAAGATGTTGGATGCGCATCGTGCGCAAGCGAGGTATGGCTTGTACTGTTCAAGAAACGAACACTGGGTACCAACGTCGCTATGATGAGTACTCGTGTCCGTAGCTACGATTTCGTTGCCAAAAACTTTGAGAGTGTTCTAAGCGTCGCTAGGAAGATCTATCTCGATGCTTTGAAGCGGGGCAAGGCTCGGCTACTCGATGTTGATAGCTTCTCCAGGATGCTGATCCTCAATGGAGCAGTGGTGAACTCGTCTGTTCTCCGCATCGGGAACACGTTCTACAGGTTCATCATCGTGCGTCTTGTTGGCGAGAACAGGCTCTACTTCATGTCCAAGAAGGTTAAGGTGAGGAGCATCGAGATTGAAATGTTACCTAGGAATAAATCTGTTACCTACACAGGTATACTGCCCTTTAAATACGTTGTGAGATTCGATGGAAGAACATGTAGGATTGCATTCGGGTTAGAGCCCATCGATGTTAGTCCATCGAATCTCCTAACCGCTTGGATCAGAAGCCCATGTCCCGGGGTGTACACGGTCAAGATCGTTATTGCAAAGCCTTACGTAGATACGTGGCTCGTATTGGTAAAGCAGTCCACGATTAGATGATCGTTGATATCCCTAGCATCGCTAAGTGTGGGCATGATTTCGTTCTGCGGACATTCACAAGGCGTTGCTTAGTGAACTGCGAATCTTCGTCGATGCATAATCCTGGAATGGTTAGCAGGGTCGTGTTGATCGGGTTTGCGATGGTTATCCTCGTCGGGTACGGACACTGCTAAGCTTAAGGGTGGTTGTCTCGGTGCTTAGCTCCCCATCTATTTTTATGCATGCATCCGATCCTATTAGGAGCTCCAGCCTCCTCCTCCTGGAGTTATCGATCCTCGCGTCGACTCTAAAGACGCTACCTCTCATCGACTCCTCGAGACCCACCCTCTTCAACGAAGTGAATTCGTAGAGCCAGCTCCTAAAGCTCGTCCCCGCGTTTATTGCGAGTGAGAAGTGTTTGCGTATCCTACGAACGTAGCCGATCGCAGCTCCGAGGATTCTCACCAAGGTGTTGGGCCTAGGCTTGTTTTCGACGTGTATCAGCCCTAGGTAGCTGGGGATCTCGAGGATGTAGCCGTTGGGAATCGCCTTAGCGTTGCCGATCCGGGTAGTGATGCAGATCCCGCCATCGATCGCCTTGAGAAGGGTATAGCCATCGCCGATATGTACCGTGCGCAGCTTGATCACGTTCGTTGTCGATGCATCGAAGCTACAACTCTTCGCGGTTTCGATGAGTTCCCTCGATGGTTCGAGGGGTAGGGCTCTTGTGGGCCTCAAGCTCCTATCCCTATGGATCTCTACATGGATGTGGGGTAGGTCGTGGATCGAGAGGAAGTTCGTTC
>JALWBS010000096.1 GCA_027037025.1 Desulfurococcales archaeon
CACCGGGACCTAGCTCCTCATCGCATAGAGCAACGTGTCTGCAGAAGATAGTGTTCCTTCCTATAACGTCGTCCACGATCTCGTTGAATACGACGATCCTAAGTTTCGGGAAGGGGATGTGGATGTGGAGGATTTTTGCTAGGATTTCGTGTGGAATCACGTGGTAATCGGAGGCTCTGAGAGTAGCGAACATCTTTCCATCAACTAGCAACCTCCTAATTCTCCCAGTAGTGCCGAAGCATACAAGGATCCTGTTCGCATCGGCTAAGCTTCTCAGAAAGTCTTCGATGTTTAAGTGGAATTGGTACTCTATGAGAAGTCTTATCGTTGTGAGCTCTAGCTCCGTTGGTTTGCGACACAGCATTTTTACATCCATAAGCTTTTCGATTCTTCTCTCCACGATCTGGGCAACGAGTACACATCCCTAGATGCGTACGGTCTGTACCGCTCCTTCAAGATCCTCCTCACGGCTTCCTCGAAGTCTTCCATAGTGACGACCCTTCTGCTCATCCTTATAGCGCGCAACCCTGCCTCAGTGCATATGGCCTTTATGTCAGCTCCCGTAGCTCCCTCTGTTCGACGTGCTAACTCCACTAAATCGACGTCTTCAGCGAGGGGCATCCTACGCGTATGGATCTTGAATATCTCGTACCTTCCCCTTAGATCCGGTAGCGGGATCTCAATCACTTTGTCAAACCTTCCCGGTCTAAGGATCGCGGGATCCAGAATGTCAATTCTATTCGTCGTGGCTATGACCTTTACGTTATCCAGCGGATCGAAACCGTCGAGCTCAGCTAGCAGTTGGGTAAGAGTTCGGTGTATCTCTCTTTCACCACTGGTTCCGACATCCAGACGTTTAGCTGCTATAGCATCTATCTCATCTATAAGGACTATCGATGGAGCTTTCCTGCGAGCTAACCTAAATACTTCCCTAACGATCCTAGCTCCCTCACCGATGAATTTCTGAGCGAGCTCTGAAGCGACGAGCCGTATGAAGGTTGCTTTACTCTCAGCCGCTACAGCCTTAGCCAGCAAGGTCTTTCCGCAACCGGGAGGTCCGTACAGCAGAACTCCTTTGGGAGGCTCTATACCCATCGACCTGAATAGATCGGGGCACCTCAGGGGAAGCTCGACCACCTCTCTAAGCTCCTCGATCTGCCGCGAGAGACCCCCAACGTCGATGTACTTGACGTTCGGTCTCTCAATTACTTCTAGCGCTCTGACGAACGGATCTTCGCGCTGGGGTAGTACGTCGACGATAGCGGCCCCCCTCTGGTTGAGCGCTACGAGGGTACCTGGCTTAAGCTTGGACTTATCGACGGTATTCAGAACGTGTACTATGAGTATCGGACCCGTCGAGCTCTTCACAACGGCTCTGCCATCGGGCAGCAAATCGAGTAAGGTGGCTTCTATCAGAGGAGGTGCAAGGAGCTTATCCACCTGACTCTTGTAGTACTCGAGCTCCTCTCGGTACTTAGCAACGAGACTACGTAGCTGCGCAACCTCAAGCTCGAGCTCTCGAACACGTTCCTCGAGGTACCTCATGTAGTCGATGTAGTCACTGCTACTCTCAGAGCTCATCCTTTCCTACACCACTCTCAAAGATCGGCAATGTTGAAAAGCTAAAATGTTTATTCCAAATAGTCTACGGGTAGCGAGTTGCCGGAAGAGGTAATCTATTGCGAGATGTGTGGTAAGGCGATGAGTCCTAGAGATGCGAAGTCTGTATTCGTGGAGGGAGCTTTGCTAAGGGTTTGCAGCGACTGCTACTCCCGTTTGATGAGGAGCGGCGCTCGATTACCATCCAAACCCCCGTCCAGCTTATCTAGGCCAACTACTGCTAGGACATCGAGGCCCGTCAAAGCTCCTCGCGTGGAGCGGAGGCTGAGCATTCCTAGACCTACTAGGAGGCAAAGCTTAGAGAAGTACGAGCTCGTAGAGGACTTCGCTGAGCGCATAAGGAAGGCGCGCGAAAGACTTGGCTGGTCTACTAGGATGTTGGCGATGAAGGTTAAAGAGAGCGAAACTACTATTCGTAGAATAGAAAGTGGTAAGCTCAGACCTACCCTAGAGCTAGCGAAAAGGCTAGAGGAGGTTCTCGGAATCAAGTTGTTGGTTCCCGCGGTGGAAGAGGAGCTCGGCTTGTCTAGCTCTGAGCGCAGAGAGTATGTGACGCTGGGCGAGATCGTGAGCGTAAGGGAGGAGTAGCGCGTGGTAGACCGCGCTATGCTAACGAGCTTTAGGAGAAACGAAAGGGTATTACTCGTTTGCCGAGACCCGATAGACATTAGCGAAGCGCGTGCGTTACTGAGAGAAGCCGGGTACGAGGTTGCTCA
>JALWBS010000097.1 GCA_027037025.1 Desulfurococcales archaeon
TACACGGTTATGTTGTAGTTAAAGGCTATCTTTATAGCCTCATCTAATATCTCATCATTACCAACAACGTTTAGATGTAGAAGCTTAAGCGCTTTTACAGCGTTGATCACGTCAGACGCTGTAAAATTCTTAACATACCTCAGCGCATTAGCTAATTCTACGAAAACTAGCGATGGAATGTATATAGCGAGCTTACCCTCGAGGAAGAGATCACGAATTTTACACATCTCATCGGATTCTTGTTCTTTAACAAACCATTTAACGATAGAGCTCGCATCGAGAACTAAGCTGATCTCCATCTACGATCCCTGAACTCTCTGATGATCTCACTCAACGGTCTTTCAGGCTTAGCCTTACGCGATAACTCTTCCATAATCTTCAAAGCCTGCTTAATCTCTTCTTCACGAATCTTCTCCTCGATAGCCCTACGAATAACTTCGCTCCAGTTAACATGACGAAGCTTGTCCATACGTTCCTTGAGCTCCTTAGGTATACGAATAGTAATCTTAACGGACATATAGCCACCAGACAAAGTATGTACAGACTAGATATATAGGGTCTACTCGTTTCAGCGAAACAATTTCGAAGTTCTGCAACGCTTAACAACCTTGATTAACGCCTTACCAAGCTACGATCCTTCATACGATACATCGATCTCTTAGAACATCCCTAGACTCATTTCATTCTTCATTCCCATAAGCATTGTATTCTGCGCTTACACTGCGACTCGCATCTATGCTTCAATGATGCGATGCGTACTCGGGTAGATATTTATCTACAGCGAACGAGGTTAGTCTCGATAGGAAGTCGATAGGTTATGATCATAACCAGTGTCGGGTAAGTGAAGCTCAACGTTGTTGTAGATATGTATAAGTACTTCGTGCTGAGGGTTTTGATCCTTAGCATGTTCTTACGGTACCGCTACGGGGGATTAGGATCTATGGAAAATCTTGAAGCGATAAGTCGTGGGATGAACATCGATGCTATCATCGATGGATGTTGGTATAGCTACGAGCAGTAGTACTACGTGAACCCGGTTGTCAACGTGGTGCTGATCATCGTCGGTACCTACGCCGCGATATGCTATGCGTTAACTAGTTGACCAGCTCCACTTTATTCGTACTCACCTCGATCCTGGATGTAGTTGGTTGTGCGCTACCTTTTTCATCTTGATCCAGTGCGTGGTTCTAGGGGTGTGGTTTGTGAAGAGATTTCTCCTAGGCATTGGCTTGCTACTCCTACTCATACCCCTGATCCTAATAGCTTTGTACAGCGTGGAGATACCCGTGTTCCGAGGGTCTATGGGTCGTGGGGTTGGGCATACTGTAATGGCTTACGGGGCTAAGAACGTTACTACGATAGTAACGTTTCTCGATAGCATCGTATTGCCACTGCCATCAAAGAGCCTCTTCGATGAGCTGGGCATATCTAGGATTAGGCTCGTGATTAGCACCTCGAATCAAAGCAAGATCTTTATCTACCTGGTCCCCATTAGGATCCTAGGCAAGTTCATTAATACATCGGTCCTTACCTCGATGAGCCAAGGCTTCGTTCAGAACCTCGAATGCACTCCCCTAAGGTTCTTACTCAAGGCTAGGTATGCGAAGGGAGTTGAGCTCAACTTATCTAATGAGTTCAGAATCGCGAATATGATTGCTAAGCAGCTCGAGAAGTTTAAGCTTATCGAAAGCGAGAATCAGGTGACCCTCGTTGTGAATAGGTCGTGGGGTGGAAACGCACTTATCGTCTACGCACCAACTACGGATACCATCGACATAGACACCACTGTGTATGTTAGGTTAGTGAAGCACCTCGATATGTATGTATTCATCGTGGCGATGGTTATGGGAGCCGCATCCATGTCGATAGGTATCCTCCTTAGCTTGAGATCGTGGAGAAGCGTTCGTAACCTGTTTAGGTAAAGCCTCGATCGGTGGCCGACAGCCATGGCTTAGCTTAGTCGATGCGTATAGGTGCGAAGGCCATGGGTAGGGAGCTGCCTAGTGAATGGGTTGAGAAGGCCAGGGTTTTTTCTTAGTGAGGCTGAGAGACGCCATTAGATGGGTTACCACTGGCTTGCATGCTTCGAAGCTCAGCAAGCTGCGGAGCTCTACCTCAAAGCCCTGCTCATCGCTCTAACCGGTACCCATCCCTATACTCGCGACTTCGTCGAGTTGATGAATATTCTGCAGAGCCTCGGTATTGAGGTTCCCGAGGAGTTGAAGATCTATGAGATGCTCTAACCCCTCACTACACATTGGCTAGGTACCCAGGTCGTAAACCCCTTGTGTACAACGCTGATCGTGGTGAGCGATGCCTTAGACA
>JALWBS010000098.1 GCA_027037025.1 Desulfurococcales archaeon
GTGGGTCGAGCACACCGCCCTGGGTTAAGAGATTGGCTAGGTACCACAGGGTGAGGAGATGGGCTGCAAAGATCGTAGCTAAGGTGGTTAGACAGCGCTTTCCGAGCGCTAGGGTGTACCTCGTGGGTAGCACCGTTAGAGGATCCTCCACGATCTACAGCGATATCGACGTGCTGATATGCCTAGACCTTCCTCCACACATCGACGAGCGGAAGCTGGTGACGGAGATACTGTCAAGAGCTTTCGACGAGGGTCTGCCCATAGACTACCCCATCGAGCTGCACATAGCCAGCGAAAATCTCTGCAAAGCAATTCTCGAGCACGAACCACACGAAGAAATCGAGCCGTAGATCCTCAGCCGCGCGGGTCCTCATCACGTATCAGCGTCGATGAGCATCATCACGCTGGCCGCTTCGCACCACGCACTTTACAGAGATACGTGCCTAGACAAGCGTTTAGCGCCTAGTCACCCACTGGAAGCCACAGCGTTGGGAGACAAACTCCGTAGATCCACTAGAGCTCCTGGCGTAGGCTAGCCGAGGAAGGCCACGATCATGGGTGTGGAGAGGCTCTATTGGGAGGCGAAGACCTAGACCCGATACCTGCGGTGTGGATCTACGTGGATGGTTTATGCGCTAGTTGCTCTCTGCGAGCGGCGGACGCATCCCAATAGATTAGATAAAGTTTTATTAGCTGCATAGCGAGCTAGGTTCCAGCCCCTACTACTCGTCCCCGTCTTCTCTACGTACTGGCGATGCCCATGCCCCACCTCTACGAGTTGACGAGTCTAGTTAGGCGTATGCTTGAGAAGCTAAGCGATGTGGTACACGGTTTGGAGAGGAGGATCCTCAAAGCAATCGACGTTATCTACGCCTTCGTTGCTCAGCTCGAAGCCCTAGCCATAGCTCTGGAGGTAGCTCGTAGAAGAGAAGGGTATCTATCAACGCTATACGCATCGAGAGCCACCTTCTGCGACGCTCTGATACCCATGGATAAGTTCCTGGAGAACGCGCTGAGGTTCCTAGGCTTCAAGAGCGTTAAACGCGAGTACGATGGTCAGGAGGAGGGTTCGGGAATCACCGAGATCGTGGTCGAGATGAGGCGGGGGAGGAAGAGTGTTTGGATATTGTTTAAATGTCGAACCTTATTCACATGCACGCTAGACGTGAGATGGTGGGAGAACTCGTAGCAACGCTCCTCTCAACCATGGTATCCGCGTCCTACCAAAACGTTTCCCCATCGTAGAACCCGTGAGCACACGATCTAGAGACATCGAGTTGGATAAGGTTCCGAAAGTGCGTTGAGGAAGCGAAAGAGAGCTTCTCAGAGAGTTCTACAAAGCTGAGAAACACCAGTGTCTAGATCATCATTGCCATCGATCTCAGCGAGGACGGTCCTAGGGTAGTAGCGTTGGTGGGTGCTAAAGCGAGCGTTCTCAAGACCAGGACCTTTGGCAACCTATGCTCTGGGCTTGAACACTATAGGAGGGTTCCTTCTTGGAGGAAGAAGAGGTACCTGAAGTTCTTTGAGAGGAGACACCTAAAACTAAAGGGGTTTCTATCCATAGCCAGAGTAGCGCTGTCGCTAGATGAGGCAAGTAGAGCTGCTAGGTCCTTGAGCATAGGTCTAGCGATAATAGATAACACGCTCTTCAACAGCATAGATGTAGAGCCGAAGATTAGGGAGAGCGACCCCAAGCCTAGGTACATGGAGAACCTCTTCACGATAGGGGATAACCTAGCGAACTACTTCAGGATACTGCTGAAGAGCGATCCCAAGAGGCTTAGAGAGGAGCTTAGGAGGTTCGAGAAATGAGGAACCGCCGTCTCATCGAGTGTCCACGGCTCATCCCTTCCTCACCGTGGAGCCTCAACAGCGGTTTCCTCCACCTAGATCTACGCGTCTAATTCGCTATAAGTTCTGTTCCTCTAAGGCTCTGCGATTCCTCCGAATCTCTAGCTACATACCTGCACGCAGCGCTAGGTATGCTCTGTGCTCCACGAACCACCTGTTCTAACGCGTAGCGTTCCACATCCGTGAGAATCGTGTAGAGATCTATGCATAGATTTGCGCGGAACGCTGTTCTAGGTCTACTCGTAGATAGCTACGTGCTGCAGCGGACTATCTTCGGAATCTCACTGTAGGTCTCTGGATCGATGCCTCTCGGTCCCCTAGCTATCAGCAAGCCCCTCAGCATGGATCTGGTGGGCAGGAAATCCACGTCTTCGAAGAACGTCCAGAGGATTGCCGCGGTGCCCGCCACGTCCCACATCCTCAACTTCATAACGACTCTCTTCATGCTCGGCAC
>JALWBS010000099.1:0-23133 GCA_027037025.1 Desulfurococcales archaeon
TGTCGCTTCTCTTCACCCTTCTAACGGCTAGAATACCTTTCTTAGCTAGGTAGTGCTGAGCAACATCATCAATACCCTTCTGACAAATCACAACATTAGCACCAACACCAGCAATCTTCTCAACCATATCCCTAAGTATCTTAGCCTCTTCTTCTAGGAACGCTCTGATCTGCTCAGGTGACGTTATGTTTATCTTAGCCGTTATATCAGGTTTCTCGATCTCTAGTGGGCAATCAAGTAAAGCAATCCTAGCACCCTCAACCCTCCTAGGCATAGCAGGATGAACAACCTCCTTATCAAGAACAACGCCTCTCACAAGCATGGAGTCGAGTAAGCTACCTCCCTTCTTCTTCTCCACCTTAACCATGTCCAGCTTCACGTTGTAAGTACCATCAGGCCTCTTCTCGGCGGCTATGAACGCAGCCTCTATGACCATATCCATCAGCTTCTCTAGCACATCCGGAGTCGATACGTATTTGCTAGCTAAAGTTGTTCGTAGAATCCTCTTCAGCTCGCTCTTGGTTTTCTCCTTCTCTTCGGGTTTCTCTATGTCTCCAACAGGTACCTTGACCGCCACCTCATCGATTATCTCGAGAGCTTTCGCCATGGCCTTCCTGTAACCCTCGATGATGATCGTCGGATGAATGTTTTCGTCTAGTAGTCTCTCTGCTTTCTCGAGCAGAGCTCCCGCTAGTACGACGGCCGATGTTGTCCCGTCTCCGACCTCAGCATCAACAGCCTTTGCGGTCTCCACGAGTAGTTTAGCTGCTGGGTGCTGAACCTCCATTTCCTTCACTATCGTCGCGCCATCGTTGGTCACCGTTATGTCGCCGAAGCTATCTACGAGCATCTTGTCTAGCCCCCTAGGACCAAGGCTCGTCTTGAGGATTTCAGCGAGCGCACGAGCAGCTAGGATGTTAGCTCTCATCGCTTCACGTCCATGCGTCCTAGTCGTGCCCTCCTTAAGTATCAGTACTGGTATGCCATACATCGCCATAGCTAAGGCACCCATAGGGGTGTTATTCGGAGGTTCTATATAAACCTTGTTGGGACTTACGGAGCAAGTCGGTGCACGAGGGGCAGGGATCGGTGTTTGAATAAGCTAAGCACATGCTGCATCTAGTCGCGTTGGAAATCACGTAGGTCTGCAGCGCCTCAACGCTTTTCCTCGTAGAATAGAGTAGTTCGTGCGAACCGTGGGTAATCTCGTAGAACTGCTCGGTTATCAATTTCTCGTGAGGCTCTAAACTGTATGGAATGGAGAGATCCATTAACTCATCGAGTCCATGTAGATAGGAAAGAGCGGTTGCATCGAATAAAGTTACGAAGTAGAAAGGTCTTGCAATGAGTAGAGACCTCACCTTCTTCAATGGAAATGCTTCTGAGAATACGTGCTTCGCCGCTGTAGCGATGCCCATGAAGGCCAAAAGTGATAGCTCGTCTCTGAACAGCGGTGAGAACGCCACATCTAGCTCGTGTTTCTCGATAATGTCTCTCAAGATGATCTCGTTTAGCTTCACGTACTCTACCAATGACAGAGCCTTAGGATCGTAGAGAAGGGAGTAGGGAACGAGTTTGCAGCCCTCTGAACGTAGAATGCGTAGAGTTTTCGAAACATTGTCTAGAGCGTGTTCAGGAACTAACGCTACGAGCCTTAAATCGAGAACCTTAGCAATTCTCAGAAGCACTTTGAGCATAGCGACGCACTGCGAGACCTTATCATACCTAACGAGGTAAGCAGCCCGCTGCCCGCGTTTAACTACGTTGTAAAGCGTTAAGTACTTCCTAACCTGTTTGTACACGCTGTTCTCTAAGCAATTAGCGCAAATCAGTTCTCCCGAAGCGAGTCTATAGTAACAAGCCTTCCTTCCACAATGCTCGCAGCGCACCGCCATGAGTTAACCCAGCGCTGAATACTTGTGACAGGGGGGCTTCGTTGATTACTAGAACAGAGTTTTGATGCTATGCCTCTTCAAAACGTCCTTGATTCCACGTCTGAGCGCTTCGTAATCCACGTCCTGTCTCCAGAAGATGCCGTGCTGTTCGAATACGAGGTTAGAGTCTAGATACATCCTTATGAGAACCTCCTTCACGTTTTCGTCGAGATCTGTGGAGCTAACAATGCCAGCTCTTATGAGGTCACGGCTTCGTTCTTCTAGCTTCCCCAGTATCCTTCTCACATAGTTCTTCGACAGATCATCCCCTGCTATAGCTACCACGGCTATGCGGTTCTTCCTTATGAACCTCTCTAAATCTTCTCTCGAACCAAGCTCCTCAACCATTGCTCTCCCTCCTCGTAAGCAACTGCTTCAACAAGCTCTTTTCTCTAGATGTGAGCACTATCTCGATATCCAAGGGGTGCCTCTCTGCGTTAGGAGCCTTTAGCCCGAGGCTTGTGAGTAGCACGTAGCCGTAGTTGATGGCTGTCTTCACCTCGTCCGGCGTAGCGGTGAGGGCAAAGTCTTTAAGGAGCTCATCAAAGTTGATGTACTTCTTAAGCTCTTCCTCCGTCACTATGGAGCCGCAGACCAGACATGATAGGTCAGGCATCAGCGAGTCGAAGCCGCAGCGAGGGCATTTCACAGGTAGTGGGGGGCCTCGGATCTTTACCCATGCCTGTGCCCAAGCCGCTCTAAGCCTATCCAATAAGTCGTGCCTACCCCTATCAACGCATTCACGATATAGCCTAGGTGCGTAAGCCACGACATTGTCGCCTATGTTATTAACCACGAACTCGAGTAAGGACTCGTCAAGCTTTTCACGTAGTTCCAGTATGTGCGCCGCGATTATGGGCATTAGATGCTCGAGGTTACGGTGAAACCTCCTCACTATGGTATCGATGTTTATAGTGCTGGCATCGCCTCGCAAGAGATCAACTATCTTCGTGAGTATCGCTCGCATCTCATCGTGCGATAGATTGAGTACGTCCAGCCCCATTCTCGAAGCAAGTTCGTCGACCCTCGAAGAGACCCATCGATCCGTATCCACTCTATATCTTCGACTCCTAGACCTGGTAGTGGAGCTCGATGAACTGGATTGAGTTTGCTGAGTGCGGGAAGCGCTTCTTGACCTCGATCTAGAGCTGCGCCTTCTAGCCACTCTCTACAACACCCCTTCATGTTCTTCAGCTCAGAGCTTATAGAAGGTCTTACCCAACGTGGATAGCTACTCTAAGTGGATTGTGTGGATCCAGAGGTATCCTAACGCAACGTGTCGAAACGCTGAACCGGGCCTCGCCGATTTCCAGGTATTGAATCCTTCCCCGATTTAAGCATATGAATGCATTGATCGGTTCGAAGCATAGGTTCCACAGCTCGATATTGAACAGGTTCTCGTTCTGAGCCTTGCATGATAGCACCATCGTGCAGGGATCACGGATTTTGATTGGGAGCGTGCATGGGTGTAGCGCTTGGTATAGTGCTCGGAGTAGAATATTGTATGGGTGCGTAGTGGACACGATCATGGCGGTCCTCGGCGTTAACCTCATCGTGCATAAGTGTCTGGTAAGGTGCTCAACGATGCAAGGTCTTGAAAACGCTAGGGCTAGGAATTGCACTCTCTTCGTTTCGGAGCGCAGATTCAGCGATACAACGCCAGCCAAAGGAGTTCCAATAATCCTACCTTTAACGGCTCTAACCACGATGACTTCGCCCACGTCTAGAGGAGTGGACACGAACAAACGCGCCTCATCAAGTACCCGGATCAACATCGTAGACGAGCCGGTGAGAAGCCTAACAGTTCCCTGAATACTTATATACCAGCTCCCTAACTCGATCTTCGCATTGCGAAGGGATCTTCCTTCAGTGAGACCAATCGCTGATTCAACCATCGAGGAGTACAGATAGATGTTGTGTAGATCTCTACATAGCTCCCTATCGTTAAACCATGTCAGAGGGTCAGCTCGCGGTAATGTCTTCACCTTAATCCGAAGGGGGCAAGTCTCTTCATCCCCCATTGAGTAAGTGCAATCAGCGGCTACCAATGTCATCACTTATCAGCATCGGCCAAGCTCTTCATCTGAGCACGTGTTCCTCGGCCGAGTTATATTCTTAATGCTTAAATCTTCATTAAGTTAAGCCTATACACGTCAAGGTGAGTGCATTGCTCGTGAACCAAAAGATCAAGGAAGTCGTTACTAAGCTGGGCGGAGAGAAGGCGTTTCTGTACCTAGCTAAAGCTAAGGAGCTTGCTGCGAAAGGCAAGAGCATCATATCGTTCGGAGTAGGTCAACCCGATATCCCTACGTTTGACAACATATGTGAAGCAGCTAAGAAAGCGATAGACGAGAAGTTCACGGGCTATACGGAGACTGCTGGGATACTGCCGCTCAGAGAAGCCATAGCTAAGTACCTCAACGAACGTTACGGATCCAATGTCAAACCTAACGAGATCGTGGTTACCACCGGGGCGAAAACAGCGGTGTTCCTAGCGATAGCGGCGTTCATCGGGCACGGTGACGAGGTGATAATCCACGATCCCTACTACCCTGCATATGCCGAGGTCACGAAGTTATTCGGTGGTAAACCTATCTACGTTCCTCTGCGCTTCGATGAGGAACAGGGATTCAGATTGGATCTCAAGGAAATTGAGAAGAGGGTGAGCGATAAAACGAAGATGATAGTTCTAAACAACCCGCATAACCCAACGGGAGCAATATTCGAGAAGAAAGAGGTGGAGAAGTTACTTGAGATAGCTCGGGATCACAAACTCTTGGTGTTAGTCGACGAGATATACGATAACTTCGTGTATGAGGAAGGAGAGTTCCACAGCGTTCTCGAGATCGAGCCTGATTGGAGGAACTACATTCTGTACGTTAACGGGTTCAGCAAGACGTTCTCTATGACGGGGTGGCGCTTAGGCTACTTAGTGGTTAGCGAAAGCATTGCAGAGCCCATTAAGAGGCTTGCCACCAACGTCTACAGCTGTGCTCCAAGTATTTCGCAGAAAGCTGGTGTTGAGGCAATGACTAACCCAAGGTCGTGGGAAGAAGCCAAGAAGATGGTTGAGCTATTCAAGAGGCGTAGAGACGTAATGTACGAGGAGCTTAGAAAAGTTCCAGGATTCGAGGTTTGGAAGAGTAAAGGAGCATTCTACATGTATCCTCGAGTAAAGAGTGCTTTGGATAAGCTTGGTATGGATGTAGAGACCTTCACTATGTGGTTGTTAGAAGAACACGGGGTTGTGATACTACCTGGAACTGGGTTCTCAGAAAGCGAGATGGGGAAGCACTACGTTAGACTGAGCTTCGCGGTCTCCGAGGATAAGATCGTTGCTGGAATAGAAAGATTGAGGAGAGCTATCGAGGAAAGAATCAAGTAATTGTGTGCAATAGTTAGCAAGGGAAAGGAGAACAGTTTTGAGAACGCACCGCGCATTAATAGCTGGGTACTGAGATTGAAAACAATATTTTTGAAGATCGACGATGACACGTATCGGAAGCTCGAGGAGTTAGCTCGTAAGCACGGGCTTCTAAGCGCTAGTGAAGCGGCTAAGATCATCATCGCTAGAGCGGTTAAAGGTGAAGAGGAGGGAAGGGGGATCGAAGCTTCCGTAGGTGACCATACTAAGAGGGCTCAATCGGTTGCGGAGAAGTTGATTGCTATAGTCGAGAGAAGATTGCTTGACAAAATAAATCCGTTTACGTCTAAGGTAGATGAAATAGCTCGTAGGCTCGCTATGGTTATAGAGCGATTGGAAGCCGTTGAGGATAAGATCAGCGATATCGAGCGTAGAGTGAAGGAGTTGGAGAGCACCGTCATCCATAGGCAAGCATCGATGATTGAAAAACCTAGGTTAACTCATCTCGAAGAGACAGAGAAGAAAGAAGGTGCGAAGAGGAGGAGCATCTTAGAGATATTGCGTGATCAGGGGATATTATTCGAGAGCGATATAGCTAATAGGATACGGGATAGAGACCGGTTCTTCGCGAAGCTCAAGAGGTTAGGCGCTGTAGTGCTAGAGCTTAAGAATGAGCGTGTAGCGATTGATCCAGATTTCTGGAACCGATTCGTCGAGAAGGTGCAGAGCATATCAACCTCCATCGAGGATGAGATAGCGGGTTTATTGGATGAGAAAGAGATGAGGCTCTTCAAAGCGCTCAAGGAATCTGCGCTTATATACTTCGACAGAACGTCTAATCGATGGAGATTGTTGATATGATGATGCTCAGCCGCTTCTGACCAAATGATGATAGAATCCCCGTCTGATTTAGCAGCGGAGGCGATGCTCTTTGATGCAGAGCTCCATATCTGGAATCACGTGGGTTATGATGGACTTCACCACTCCATTCACCTCTTTCAGCAAGCTCCTCTTATCTAGGGCATCGCTTTCGTCTCGTATGTTAACTTCACCTCTATAATTGTTTACGCGGAACCTTACAATGTTGCCTTCGATCTCGAGTTCTCTAGCGTTGTACGTAACCCTGAGCCTTGATCCATCGTAGAGAAGAGTTATCCTGGGCTCGAGCTTAACTAATGATACCACGGTACCGTGCTCCGTGAGAAACCAGCGATGGCATAACCTGTGCTTGTTAGGCAAGTTCTTCTCTATGCAGTACGCTAAGCCCAGGAACTTCTTTATCAGTGCTATTGTGGACTGCAAATCCGATACTAGATCCCTATAGGCTTTGCTAACCTTCTCACTTCTAGCCATTGACTTTATCAAAGATAGTAGCGATTGATTTATGGAAGTGACGTAGCTTAGCGCCCTCTCTAACGCCATGGGGTCTCCACCATGGGTTCTCACGCTGTTTCTATAAGCAACTCGTTATAAGTTTAGTGCCTTTCGAGATCAAGCACAGAAAGCAAACCCTCCTAACTCCATCGAGATCGATGGAGCATTTGCTGCAGACAAGCCTTCCACATAGAGAGCATCGAGACACCGATAGATTTCGATTGCATACGTTGCAGAGAGCGTCTCTACACACTACACACATACCTAGCAGTTCATCGTAATCCTTATCGCAAACCCTTCTTCCGCATACCACGCAGAGATGCTTCGCATAGTTGTATTCGCATAGCTCGCAACGCTGATTGAACGCTAGGCTAAAAGTCTTCTCTAAGCTAGGTGGTGTGGGGGATGACCTAAGGGACGTAGCTGACGTAGTGATGTAAGGTGGAGCGACGGGGACCCCTCGAGATAAAGTTGGGAAGTGTGTGGTCAAAGCTCTAGAACCCACTCGCTCCTATCCTTATAATCCATCACTTTCACACCGAGCTTGACGAGCTCACTCCTTATCCAATCGCTCAAGTCGTACAATCTCCTTTTTCTCAACTCAGAGCGTACAGAGATGATTAGATCGATTGCTTTGTAGAGAAGATCTCGTAGTCTAGCATCCGACTCTCGGAAGATGTCGTCGAGGGTCGCAGTTACTTTATTGAACTGTTCGTATATGGATAGAGCCTTGAGAGCTAGGGCTGCGTTACGTGCTGTGATGATGCGGCTGTTCACCACTTTATTCAATCTCATTATCTGTTGGAGAGCTTCAGGGGTATTGAAGTCGTTGCTCATGGACTCGTGGAATCGCTTCTCTATATCGTTGAGCTCAGCTAGTACTCTAAGCTCCTCCTCGCTTAGTTTCGTGCTTGGTTCGAGCTCCGTGGCAAGCCTTAGAGATAGCGACGCTGCCCTACGAATCCTCTCGAGAACATCTTTGAACGAGTTGAGTATGTCTTCGGAGAACTCCAGCTGCTTTCTATAGTGGGCGGAGAATATCCATAACCTAACGACTTCGCATCCCCACTTATTCAATGCTTCGTCGGCATAGACAACGTTTCCCAAGCTCTTGCTCATCTTCTCTCCACGCACCGTTAAGTAGCCGACGTGAACCCAGTACCTAACCCAACGCCTAGATGCTCCGAAGTACGCTTTCGCGAGCGCGAGCTCGTTTTCGTGGTGAGGAAACACCAGGTCTTGGCCGCCGCCATGTATATCAAAAGAGCTTCCGAGGTACTTGGAGGACATGACTACGCACTCCGTGTGCCATCCAGGCCGTCCCCGACCCCAGGGAGATTCCCACCAAGGTTCTCCAGGTTTGGCCGCTTTCCACACCGCGAAATCGAAGGGATGACGTTTTTCTCTGAGGAACTCCTCCTCTTGCCGCCATTCATCGCTGCTAAGTCTACCTGAAAGCTCGCCGTAGTTCGGGATCGTGGTAATGTCTAGGTAAACGGAGCCGCTAGGAGCCACGTATGCATGGCCTTTCTCGATGAGCTTCTCCGTGAACTTTATTATCTCTTCTATGTGGTCGGACACCCTTGGATGAATGTTGACAACGATTTTCAGTCGCTTCAGCACATCTAGGTACTCGCGGGCATACCTATCTGCGACATCTCTCCATGAGATTCCCTCCTTCCTAGCTCTGTTAATGATTTTATCGTCTATGTCCGTTATGTTCTGGACGTGTATCACGGTATAGCCTCTTAGCACGAGATACCTCTTTATGAAATCGAACGCTGTATAGGATCTAACGTGCCCTATATGGGTCTTGTCGTAAACCGTGGGTCCGCAGAAGTAAGCTTTTACGATCGGTGGTTCTGTAGGAGTAAACTCCTCGACCCTCCTACCTAAGGTGTTGAAGATTCGTATCGACACAAATGCTCCTCACCCGGAGGAGTTCCTCGAGTAATGGTTTTGAATCCCTATATAAATTCTTGGAGATCGTTTGATACGTGAAGGATCGTGAGCTTGTTATCCTTGTTACCACGGCTTATCCTTATCCTTATTGGGTACTTCGCTGAAGCTAGCGGAGGGCTGCAACGCGATAGACCGAGCTTCTTGACCTTGCGCTCTATCGTGTTTATGAGCGATACTAGATCGGCATCGCTCCAATACTCGGCCAACGTGAAGAATCTGCATGGGAGCTCAACCAATCTGTTGCTGTATACGAGCTCTCTGACAATATTCTGTAACCTCTCAACGCTCACCGTGAATCTGCCTCTCACTAACTGCATAAGCTCTCTCCAGTGCAGAACCCTGTGTTCATGAAGTAGCTCCACTATGTAGGAAGCTATCTGCGGATTTTCGTCGCGTGTATATAGCTCAATCTCTATATCTGCATCATCGAGAAGATCCAGTGGGTCATCGGCGGACCTCTTAAGAGTCAAATTCAGCACCAGTCAATATTCGGGCGCAACCCCTTAAATCCGCATTTGCTAGAGGGATTGTTGTTAAAACACGTATTAAAGCGCGTTGCAAGGCAAACGATTTCTAAACCTAGATAACACACATTTGCTAGGCTAAGTCGAGGTGCAGGTGATGAGCTACGTTCCGCATCATAAGAGACGTGGAGTTATAATAGACGAGAGATTCGTTGGTCGTAGCCTAGAGATCTATACCGTCGACGGTGACAAGCTTTTGGGTTTAGTCGACGAAGTTGCGTGCAACGAGATCGGGATGCTTGTAGAGGGGAAACCAATCATAGTAGAGCGTCGGGCGATACTCTACGCTGTAACGGGGTTGACGGACGTTCATGGCATTTCTGAGGGTTGCGAGAAAGAGTTTGTGTTGAACGAGGAGTTCATAGGTAGGGATCTAGTTGTTAAGCTTATCAATGGTTTGGAGCTTCGAGGAAGGTTGATAAAGGTTTCTAGGAACGAGATAGGGATCGCTCAGGAGAACAGAGCGTTGATTATACCCAGGAGAGCGATATCCATAGTGAAGATAGTAGGTGAATGAACATGGAGTTCAATCTCGTGATAACCTACGAACCGGGGAGGGAGAACTTAGACTGGGTCTTTCAGCAACTCAACGCGTGTATAGGCTCTACCTATGTGATCGTCAAGGTCCGCCCTTCTCTCATGCTCCTCAAGGTTCGCGACCCCTATGCAACGTGGTTCGAGATTAAGAAGTGTTTGCATGGCAAGGACACGGCAATTCATAGAGTGATTCCCGTTGACGAGGTTGTGGATCCGCTAGTCGATAAGGTATCCAAGAAAGTCGTTAAGTATGTTGAGGAGAGAATTCCCGTGGATGCTAGCTACAGGATAACTCTCCACGGCAAGCTGTACAAGGTGGATGAGAGGGGTAGGCTCGTTAGAGAGCATACAATGGATGCGATTAGGGCAATTGCATCGAATATCAATAGAAAGGTTGATTTGAAGAACCCTGAGTGGACCGTTTACATAAGAACCGTTCCGGTTCATAGGTGGTTCATAGTCGCTACTCTCAGCGTGGCTCGATCGCACGTATTTAAAAACATCAGGGTTGGAGAAGTTATGGAGCCTCTATGAGCAGAGTCGATGGTTTTCCTCAGCGTTCTTTGCATTGCGAGAACGCGTAGCGCTCTAGCAAGTTTTTCAATTCGTATGGATCGCGTGTATACAGCCTTATCCTCTGATTGGTTTGCTTATCGATTATCTCAACAAACATCCTTTCGTAGCTATAGGATAGTTCGTACCTATCACAATCAAGGGGGAAACGTAGTGATACGGCTGAGCTTATGAGACCTTTCTCGCGTATTTCATAGGATGT
This sequence comes from Desulfurococcales archaeon, assembly GCA_027037025.1. Lineage (GTDB taxonomy): Archaea > Thermoproteota > Thermoprotei_A > Sulfolobales > Ignisphaeraceae > JAADCV01. The sequence goes on from JALWBS010000099.1 coordinate 10,471, forward strand.
CAAAGCCATGGGCATTTGGGCGGGACCCGTGAACCTGAGTCCGAAAGCTATGGCAGAGAATATGCCGTAGAGAACCAGGTATCGCTCGAACATTTCTAGCGTGCCGTGTTTCACTGTTGAAGGTATTATCAAGGGTTTCAGCAGGAATAGAACTATGAACCATATCCCCAGGGGAGCTATGAACATGAGCATGGACTTTCTAAAGAACTGCTTAGCTTCGTTTAGTAGTTGCGGATCCTTAGACATTAGATTCATAACCTCCTGCTGATCGGACTTGTAGAGAATTCTTCCCGATGACTCTATTATTGAGGATGCGGCTTTACGAGCTCGTACCCTAGGCACGATCAGCGATATTGCCATGAACACTAGGAAGTATAGTAAGAATACTATGCCCACGTATTTAGGTGGTACGAAAGATGAGATTGCGGAAAACGCGAGAGTGAACACTATCATGTACAGCACATTAATTAGGATCTGCCTCTTTACGGCCAACTGATCACACCCATGGATGAGTCATCTAAAAAGAATAATTGTTTGGCCTAGCTATGAACGTTATCTCTGTAGATATTCACTAAGAGCTTACCACCGTTCTTCCTTACAGAGACCCTCTCTACAATTTCCTTGTATCTACATACTATGCACATGTACATGTACGTCGTCTTGACCTCACGACTCCCGATTTCGCTTTGTATCAACAGCGTCATAACGTTGTTGCATCTGGGACAAGTTTTTAATTCATTGATGCCGTTCACCGCGCTTCACCGTGGTGATGTTCCTCACCTAGCGCTCGCTGCATCAACGCTGACTCTTTCGTTATATTGATCGGTACTCGGCTTACAAAAAGTTTTTGCACATTAGGAAAGTTCTTGTATTCGGTGATCGCGTTGGGTAACTTAATTAGGTTAAAGGTTGAGAGGCTGCAGCGTGAGTTGCGTAGATACGATGTGGAAGCTCTGATCCTAGGCAAAGAGTTCTCTAAATACCTGTTTCCCGAGGTTTACGATCCGCTTCTTGGATTCGTGTCTAACTACGTAGTCTTAGATCTAGACAGCTTGGAGGTAGTATCGATCTGCGCACCTATTCAAGCGCCTACTATCCAGGATGTGTATCACCAGGTAAGAGTCGTTGTTGTAGATCCTCAGAACCGCGTGGATTTGGGGGTCCCTCGCTTTAGTGACGACGTCAAAGCGATTAGGTACGCTATAGGTAGGAAGCGTAGAATAGGCTATGCAGGCTCCGTACCCGTAGATAAGCTCAAGGATATGCTGATGATAGGCCTGGACTCTATCCTCAAGAAAATCGTTGTGAGCAAGCTTGATGAGGAGATCGAGAGGATTAAGCGAAGCGTTGAGATTACTGAAAAGGCTCTTCAAAACGCTGTTAGTGAGATATCGCCTGGATTGAGTGAGATTGAGATCGCCTCCATCATTTATAGAGAGCTCGTTGAGAAGGGATGCGAAGCTCTCGCGTTCCCCATCATAGTTGCGGTGGGTAGGGCTAGTCGGGAACCGCATCACATCCCTACGCGCTTTAGATTCAACGGTAAGCAACCTATCTTAGTAGACTTAGGGGTGAGAGTCGGAGGTTATTGTAGCGATATTACGCGGATGATCTTACCCCGTCGTTTAGACGATGAATACCGGGAGTTGCCTAACGTGATCAACGCTGTTAGCGAAGCGATTGATAGAGCTCTCAAAGTGCTTAGAGGCGGTGTCCTAGGTAGCGACGTATACAAAGAGGCTTTGAAAGGGTTAAGAGAACATGGTTACGATTCACTATTCATCCACGGATTAGGGCATGGACTTGGAATAGATGTCCATGAAGAGCCGTACTTAAGTCATCGATGGGAGTACCCCATACCTAGCGGATGTGTTGTCACCGTGGAACCGGGAGTTTACCTGAGAGAGTTTGGTGTGAGAATAGAGGAGGATATCCTCGTTCGAGAGAACGGTGTAGAGCAAATCTCAAAATCTCCACGCGTCATAGAGCTCTAGGGGCTTCGTGTACAAGATAAAGCTTTTCGATCCTCAGATAGGCGATGATGAGGTAGAAGCTGTAGCAAGGGTTCTGCGAAGCAAGTGGTTAGCGCACGGACCCGAAGTCGAAGCTTTCGAGAAAGAGTTTGCTCAGTACATAGGCGTGGAGGAAGGTGCTGCAGTAAGCAATGGCACCGTAGCTCTAGTACTCGCGATGAAGGCGTTGGGAATAGGACCTGGAGACGAAGTGATAGTTCCTAACTACACGTTCGTATCGACAGCCACGTCAGTGCTCATGGTAGGAGCTAAGCCTGTCTTCGCCGAGGTTGAATGGGATACATTCAACATCTCGGTCGAAGACGTTGCCAAGAGAATAAGTAGCAGAACTAAAGCCGTAGTAGCCGTACATCTCTTCGGTCACCCAGCGGATGTGAAGGCCCTTAGAGAGCTTGCAGATGATAAAGGTATATACCTAATTGAAGATGCAGCGCAAGCCCACGGAGCTGAGGCCTATGGTAGGAAAGTCGGTTCCTGGGGTCACGTGGCGATATTCAGCTTCTATGCGACTAAGAACATGACGACAGGGGAAGGAGGTATTGTTGTTAGCAATGATAGGGAGGTGATTCGTAGGGTCAAGCTACTGAGAAACCATGGCCAAGTGTCTAGGTATGTACACGAGGTACTCGGAGGTAATTACCGAATGACTTCGTTTCAAGCGGCGATCGGTAGGCAACAGCTTAAGAAGCTCGATGCAATGAATGAGTCTAGGAGGAGAAACGCGTTCAAGCTATCTCGTAGACTTGGCGAGTTGAGAGGCATTGAGCTTCCCGTGGAGAGGAGCTGGGCGAAGCACGTGTACCACCTCTACGCCGTTAAGATAGTTGAAGCTGATAGAGATTGCGTGCGAAGATGCATGGTGGAGAGGGGTATAGAGGTCGGGGTTCACTATCCCATGGCTTTAACCGAGCAACCATTATTCAGAAAACTCGGGTACGGAGATCTCGAATACCCGGTGTCGAAGAGGCTTTCGCGAGTTGAGCTAAGCCTACCCGTACACCCTGGCTTATCTGATGAGGATATCGAGTACATAGCGAGCTCCCTTAGGCAGTGTTTAGACAGGTGCCGTCATGAAGAAGGCTAGTATTTGCATAGTTACGCATGTCGATGCTGATGCGGTAGCGTCGGCGGCTCTCTACATAGCATGCAGCGGCGTCGACCTTGACAACGTTAGAGCGCTGTTCGTAGCTCCCCGTGAGCTTCCCAAAGCTCTGGAATCTGCGGCGGTTAGTGGATGCTCCAAGATAGTTGTATCCGATCTAGCTCCTAACCCCAGCAATTTCGGGCATATACTTGGGATAGCTAAGGAAATCATTTCGAAGGGTATTGATGTGGAATGGTATGATCACCACGTATGGGAGAATGAGTGGATCAGAGCTCTCGCAGATGCGGGTGTCAAGATCGTGGTAGATCGATCGACGTGTGCAGCTGGTGTAGTGAGTAAGTACGTGTGTCGAAACGTTTTAGAGGATCTCTCCCGAGTTGCATGTTCAGTGGATCTATGGAAATTCGATGATTGGAGGGCACCATATTTCTATAGGATAGTAGAGAAATTCTCTACTGAGGGAAAATGGTTTGAGTTGGTGCGGGAGCTAGTTGAGAAAGGGCTTGAGTATGTTCTGAGGGATTATGAAGGTGTTGTAGAGGAGGTGGTATCCCAAGAACTTGCCTTGATAAGCAGATCCCTGAAGAAGGTCGAGGTGCTAAATCTTGGAGATGTTAATGTGTGCGTGTACGTGAAGGATTCGGGCGAGAGAGTAGTGTCTACGAGCTTGATGTGCAATGCGATGATAGGTAGAGGGCTGTGTGACATAGCCGTAGTTGTCAGACAAGATCTTCGATCGGTGAGCTTGAGAAGTCGGCGATGCAACGTTAGGGAGATAGCGAAGGCTCTTGGGGGTGGGGGTCATCCTCGTGCAGCTGGAGCTCCATTTCCTCGGGGTTGGAGAAGGTTATTGGCGGTGATGGCGAAGTCTCTTGGTATGAAGGGTCTCAGCAGGAAGCTCGCAAGCAAGGTGATTATTGGTAAACTTCTAGAGCTGAGAGGTTTGGTACGCGATGTCTGTGAATAGGGTGTGTTACGTTGGGATTGATTTGGCAGTGAGAAAAGGTAGGTGTTGTGGAATAGCTATCGAATTCGATGGTAAGTGCGAAGCCTTCTGCGCGTACTCGTGGAGTGAAACGGTATCGGTTCTTGCTAAGCTACTTACTCAGTGCTCTAGATGTGTTGTGGCCATAGATGCACCTCTCACCTTACCGAGTCAAGATCGTGCGTTTCGGGAAGTCGATAGAAAGGTTATTGAGAAGGGGTTCAGGTTACTCCCTCTATCCTTCAGAGGCATGAAGCTCTTAGCTCAAAGAGCCATAGAGCTTCGAAAGCTCTTAGAGAACATGGGATGCGTGGTCGTTGAGACGCACCCTCGAAGCGCTTTAATGAGCTCTGGATGTTTATCGGTAGAGGATCTAACTTCGTCGATTGGTATTGCGTGTCGGAGGGAGGCTTGCGCAGCCTACGTTAAGGATGTTAAGGACTCGATAGTGGCGCTGGCCGTTGCTATATGCGTGGATAGAGGCTGTGCGGAGTTTGTTGAAGCAAGTGATGGTTGTATCGCGTTGTTGAAGAAGTTGTGCTGAGGATCTCGGCGATATCATATCTCACTCTCCCTAGGTATGTAGCTGAGAACGATTCCCTGAAACCTTTGTGAGTACCACAGCAATTGTTCCTGAACTGCGCGTCGCGTTCCCTCATTTATTTGGAACTTAGATCTGGCCCACACGATGGATTCCTCTGATAAGCTATTCCCGCTCTTGCTTGCGGCCAGCCTTAGTAAAGCATCTATTTCAGCGCTCGTGAACCATCTTGTGAGTCTGACGATGAAATCGATTAGATCCTCCTTAATGGACAACCCGTATCTTTGAGCGCATTTCAGAATGATTTGACGGCGCATTTCTCGATCTGGGTAACCCATGAATAGCACAACATCTATTCTCCCCGGTCTAACTAGAGCTGCATCTATGAGATCGGGGTTGTTCGTGGTCAACACCACGAGTGGTCGCTTCGGTTGTTGTAGGTACTGGAGAAATATCGATATCTCGCTAACATGTGTTTCGTGCATAGATATGTGCCTACCAACCAAGAAATCGGCATCGTCGATGAGAACAACGATGTTTCTTCGCTTGAAGAGGGTGCGCAAGACTCTATCTAAGGCTTTCTCCGTCATGCCGTACCACATGGATCGGTAGATGCTCGGTCGAAGCTCCGCTATGTTTAATCCTAGAGATGATGCGATAGCTTCGGCCGTCACGGTCTTCCCAACGCCAGGCGGTCCAACGATGAGCATTCCTCGCGGGGCGTAGCTAGCCCTCCCTCTAATGGGGTTTATTATCGCTACCTCCAGGTCTTCCCTAAGAGGTCTAGGTACGTCGTTCAACGTCCATTGCGGTCTTCTAAGCGGAACCCTTATCTTCAGTGTTGTGTGGGCTTCGGGAACACGAACCTCGATGAAGTTTTCCTGGGCGCTGTACGCAATAGTGCTGAGCACAACGTACTTCGGACGAGGAATGTAGAGCTTGAGGGCTTCCACGGATTGACCGAGCTTTGTGTGGAGAACTGCCGCAAGGAAATTCCATACAAGCCTGTAATGATCTCTGAGCAGCTTGGAGGGGGATTCATCGAAGCTTCTAGAGATGAAGACCAGTACTGCGATGCAGGGTCTTCTCGAAGTTATTCTGGTACCCTTCCTCAGAGTTATGCCGGCGCTAACTATGCTAGGCTCTGCTTTTCTCACGTCGATAACCGATGCTAAGCCTAACCAGCTAGGTTCGTACTCCTCGATGAAGTAGGGAACTGCGTACGTTAGTACGGGATATATTGCTGAAGCTAAGCTTCTCGCATCAAGAACTTTCTCACGGAGCGTTCTTATCTTCAGGTATACATTGCCCGGCTTAGGGACGACGATGTGCTTGGATAGCATCGAGGCTAGCTTAACCGAGCTCTCACTCATCTTAAGAGGAGCCGATTCTACTATCAGCACGCGTTGATCTTTGAACTTCGGTGGCGTGAAGCTAACCACCTTTACTCGATCAACTAAGTGGCTCACGAGCGCGCATCACCTCCCATATCCGGGCATTCGCGGTTCTAGAGCCCTTAAGTAGCGTAGCTAAAGGTGAGCGCTTATTAGTGAGCTTCGTGTCTCGATTAATGGTGATGTGCTTGGTGAAGAAAGTCATCATAATGGGGGCTGGCGGGAGGGACTTCCATAACTTCAACGTGCTATTCCGTGATAACCCGGAGTACCGCGTAGTTGCATTCACGGCAGCTCAGATCCCCGGAATCGAGTTCAAGAGGTACCCCTCCTCCTTAGCAGGTAGGTTATACCCCGAAGGCATACCCATATTCCCTGAGGAGATGCTGCCGGAGCTCGTTAAGAGGTTCGGCGTAGACGAGGTCATTCTGAGCTACAGTGATTTGACGTACGAAGAGCTAGGGAGAAGAATATCGATGGTCTTAGCCTCCGGAGCTAGCTTCAGATTGGTCAACCCATTCGAAACCATGTTGGAAAGTGTTAAGCCTGTAATAGCAGTAACAGCTGTCAAGACGGGGGCTGGGAAGAGCACGGTTTCTAGAGCCATCTCCCGAGAGCTTAAGTCGCGGGGACTAAGATTCGTTGTCGTTAGGCACCCGATGGCTTACGGCGATCTCGAGAAGATGGCTGTTCAGGTATTTACGACGTTGGAGGATCTGGATAGGTATGGGGTAACCATCGAGGAGAGGGAGGAGTACGAACCGCACTTAAAGATGGGGGTACCCGTTTTAGCGGGGGTTGACTATGGTAAGATTCTTCTAAAGGCTGAGGAGCTGGGCGACGTCATACTGTGGGATGGTGGAAACAATGATCTGCCCTTCTTCAGACCCTGGTACATGGTCACCGTTGCCGACGCTATGAGGCCAGGTATGGAGATAGGTGCGTATCCGGGGGAGGTCAACATTAGGCTTGCTGACACCGTTATAGTAACGAAGGTTTCGCAGGCTAAGAAAGAGGACGTTGATCGTATTGTAAGCAATGTAAAGAGCGTGAATCCGCGTGCAAAGATAGCTAAAGCGGATATGGTTGTGACGGTGGACAACCCCTCGCTCATCGAAGGTAAGCGCGTGGTCGTGATCGAGGACTCTCCGTCGATTACGCATGGAGGTCTGCCCTATGGCGCTGGACTGGTTGCAGCTAAGAAATATGGTGCCGAGGTCATAGATCCAAGACCATACGCTGTGGGGATCATAAAGAGGATGTACGAAGAGTACCCACACATGGGTCCAGTGCTCCCCAGCACTGGGTACACCCCTGATCAGCTAAGGGATCTGGAGGAGACCATAAATAGAATAGACTGTGATGCGGTGATACTAGGAACTCCGGCGGATCTGACGAAGCTAGTTAAGTTTAGGGTACCCGTTGTGAAAGTGAGCTACGAGTTAAAGGTGATAGAAGGACCTAGCGTAAAGGACATAATAGACGAGTTCCTAGAGCGTGCTCGGGAACGTAGAGCATTGAGGAGGTAAGAGCACTTATTTCACCTCTTAACCATTTTCATCGCGGGACCATACCTTCTTTGATAAGGTTCTCCACCCTCTAGCTTTTTCACGATGTCCTTCGTCCTCACGTACTTAACTATCCTGTTCTTTCCATACCTTCTAACGTACTCGTCGAGCGGTACCCCGTGTTTACGGAAGATGGGTTCTCGATACAAGTGATTCAGTATGTTGAAAGCGCAGAACGGCACTATTCTTCCGTCGGGTAGTGCATAGTGTATTACGCACCTCATTACACGCTGAACATCGTAGTTCCACTCATCCATGAAATGCATCATGCCTATGAATAAGAGCTTGTAATGGAGTTTACCCAGAGCTTCGTAGCTACGTTTGAAGAATATCTCCAAGAACATGTGTTTGAACTCCGAGCGTAGCTCATCCGGAACCTTGTTCCATACGATGAACTTGTTCACTATGTTTAGAACCGTTGGTATCGCCATCAACTTGGCGAGCGCCCGCGACTTGCTCTCTAACTGCTCAACCTTCTTAGATAAGTACTCCAGAAGGTCGTCGACGCGCACGAACCTTGTTATCGGCACGAACTCGTAATCATCGCCTTTTCGACGTACATAGACGTACGTAGCGGCTCCGCAGGCAGGATGTGCTGTGAACTCAACTCTTTTGCTGGGATCGATGGTCTCGATGAAGCGTGCCAAGGGGTATACCGTCCCCACAGGGTACCAGTCTTCGCGAGCTATCTCTCCATCCGTTTGCTCTTCAATCCTCTTTATCACGTCCGGTATGGTTATTCTGTACTTGAGCCTCTCCTGCCTACGCATCATGCCGACTAAGCTCACGGGCTGTATGTTGACCCCCCTAACCACATCCATGTTATGGGCTGCGAACTTGAGAATGGCCCCTATCTCATGGTCGTTCACGCTCTTTATGAGGGTGGGTACGAGAACCACGCTCGTTGTTCCGCTGAGTTTGAAGATCTCTAGCGAGTAGGGGGCTTCCCAATGATTCTTGGGATTCGTTTGCGGCGTAACCCCATCGAAGCTCATGTATATCGTGTTCACGCCTAGGCTTCTGATTCTACGTGCATACTCTATAGCTTCATCTCCTCTTTCGAGGTACATACTCGTGAACTTTATTGCCGTTGTGTTGAGCTGAATATGCCTAACGCCCTCATCCTTCAGAAGCTTGATTATCTCGGGAAGATCCTCCCTTAGAGTAGGCTCACCCCCAGTTAGCTGAACCGCTGGAACAACACGCGGCTGTAGCTTCAAAGCTTGGACCATCTTACGTATCTCATCGAGGCTAGGTTCGTACACAAACCCCGCTCTCTCTTCGTAAAAGAAGCAGTACCAGCAACTTAGGTCGCAACGGTTCGTGAGGACAATGTTGAGCAAACACGTGTGGCTCTTATGCATAGGGCACAGACCGCAGTTGAGCGGGCATGGTAAGCGGGCTTCGGTATATGCATGCCCCGGCCCCTCTCCAACGAAGTCGTACTTCTCGAAACGTCTAAGCAGCTCGGCATCTCCGTAGTAGAGCTCCTCGATCTCTCCATGCTCTGGACACGTTCTCCTTATGTATAATGCGTTGCTGCGTTCGACTATGACGGCTGGTAAAACTCTGAAACAGTGTGGACACAGGCTCGATGTCCACTTAACGACTCTCTCTCCACTTCTCACCGGAGGTAAGGGTCCTCCAAAGCGGGCTAGCGCATCCTTGCTCATGCAGATCGTCCAAGGGCTTATAGTTAGCTATCAGGATACAAAAAGCTAGCTACCCATCTCTTAACGAGACCCTAGCTTCTCGGTGACTCCACGAGATTCGAAGTAGCGGAGACCCCCTAAAGCTTCCCAGACCCTTACCGACTAGCCAACCTATGGCTATAGGTTCTTCGCCGATGTGCTCAAGGATTTGAAGAACGTCCTCCACTGCGTTAGGTTCGACCGCTAACAGCAACGCGTAGTCCTCGCACGTCATCAACGCGCACTCCTCGGCGCTGAGCCCTAGGCGTTGACATAGCTTCAGGTATTCAGTTATTAGGAAATCCCTAGGGTTTGCGTATATGAACGGCTCTAACCCGAGAGGTTCGGAAAGCTGGTTCAGGGCGTCGTAGAGAGTGTCGCTTACGTCAATGGATCCGAGCACGAAGCCACGAACTTTCTCGAGAGCGTAGGGAAGCCATGGATTGAGAACAGGTCGGCATCCCCAGGTAATGATGTCTCTACACAATGCATTATCATCACCGATCTTCTCTCCGTAGCGATAGTGCAAATAGGAATAGCCTCCGGCGCCCAGCTTCTTAGTAACAACGAGAACGGCTCCGTGTCTTGCGAAGCGGGGTATGGGAAGAGCTCTGCACTCAGCTACTACGAACACGTCGATCCACCCATCCTCTCCGTAGTTCGTATCAACGTTCTCTACGAATCCTCCATAGAATCGCACAGCTTCCGCGATTCCCTCAACGATCTCTCGAAGCTCTTGCTCGCCCCAAGATGGTGGAAGACCTATGGATACCGCGTAGATGCGTGGAATGCACCCCTTGGCATAGACATCGCTTACAGCAGTTGTAATGGCTCTAAAACCCCAGTCTCGAGCGCTACACCAGGGATACAGGGATCTGGATAAGGAGTATCCATCGACTTTAATCAGCATCCCGCGGTTCTCGAACGGTACGTAGCTAGCGTCATCTATAGCGCTCAGTTGATTGAGTGGATGCCTAGGTAGGTAGGAGTTGAGCTTTCGTAGAAGATCTAGGTTCAAGGCGTATCGAGAAAAAGATTCTTTGTTAAAATAAATACTGTGTTGAAGCCAGGGCCTTACTTAGGTTTCCTGACCACGATTGCTAACGTCGCTGCTATGAGGCCAACGCTTATCGCTGCTAGAGCAGTTGCAGCAATAGTTACGGGTTTCAACGATGCTTCGACGCCACTCACCTTACTGCTTATCTCCTTAGCCGAGCTACTTATCTGATTGCTAAGGGATTTCTGAGCCGAGCTTATCTTGTCGACGATCTTGGTTACGCTGTTAGATAGCTCGTTACTTAAGCTCGATAACTTCTCGTTGACCGTACTCTGGAAGCTCGAGATCTTAGTGCTGAGACTCGACAGGGTGCTCGATACGCTGCTTACGCGGGTGTTTAGGTTCTTGAGCGAGGTTTGTATAGACGACATGCTAGTTGCTAAACTGCTTTGCAAGCTCTTGATGCTGTTCTCGACCTTGCCTATACTGCTCGAGATCTGCGATGAGAGGGCCTCTATCTTTGAGGATATGCTCGTGGACATGCTCGTCAAGGCGTTGGTTACGGAGGTTTCAAGACTCGAAATCTTGTTAGCCAAGCTCTTAGAGGACTGCGCTATGGTGCTGCTAAGAACCTTCTCCACCTCGTTTAACCTCGAGGTAATGTTGCTGGTTATAAATAGTGTAGCGCCCGTCACCGTAGCTTTCACTCTGCCTACTACCATTTGAGCTGATGTGTTAACGACCTTAGTTACGTAGCTGGCGAGGTTAAGGAACTTCTCTGTCGCTACGAAGCTTCGCGAAGCATATCCATACGCAACTACGTTGAGCTTCGTAGCGCTTGCAACAGCTCCTTGCACGATGATGGTGTAGGTCCCTACCTCCTTAGGCGTGAACGTTACTCGGTAGGTCCCGCTCGATATCTGCGAAGCTTTTAGCTCCACGACCTTTCCGAAGGGCGTGACGATCGATACCTTGAGAGTCGCATTGACGGGTTTACCGTTGACGAGCGTCGCTATCATGATATCCACGCTCTTTCCAACCTCAGTAACGCTGGGCGTCGAGATCACGATGTATAGAGGTTTAGTAGCGTAGGTTGTTATCGGAGCGCTTAGAACGTGCGACAAGATCTCTATGTTTCTAACAGCTGTTGGCCCAGGCCACGGTATTGGGGTCGGCCACGCGAATCCGTATATTGGGTACCCAAGCGTTAAGCTAGTTCTAACCACATTTATGCTTATGAAGTGCGGGCCTACGCCTAGATATGGCAGAGATACTGTGTAGTGTATCGCTCCGCTGACAGGTATGAACATCGTTGCAACGGGCCTGTTATCCACGGTGATCGCGATCTGGTTATCTATCCCTAGCAGATCGAGGCCCGCAGCATCAACGCTTAGCTTAGCGCCGAGCTTCGTTACGGTTGTCGAAGCCTTTACTCCGAGTACACCCATGTAATACCTGTAGTAGTAGTTGCTGCCAATGATGCGGAGCAGTACGAATCCCGAGATGCCCTTCTCGTAGAACGGTATCGTTATCTTGGCTAAGCCGAAGGGTTTGGTTGTGTTCACGCAGAACTTCATCTTGGTTAGCGGCTCGAGCCACAGTAGATAGAGCGATCTCATCCCGTTTATTATGCCTAAGTTCCAGACCCTGAACACCTCAACGACGTAGCAACCTCTACTAGCGTTCACGAGTATAGTGCCATTGGAGTAGGCGTTGAATATGGGTGCGGTGAAGGGTAGCCCCCAGAACGGGCTAGTGAAGTCCAGCACGGTTACCGGATTAAGCGCTTTCACGCTGTAGATTCTAGTCTGGTTAACGGGCTTCGGAGGTAGCTTCAGTAGAAGCGTTGGATCACCAATGAGCTCGTGTATGAACGCTTCCTGCAACGCGAAGTATGGATCGAACGCATAGGCTTCTCTTAGGTACGAAGCTATCCCGATCCAGAAGATCTTGCCCAGCGTTACATTAGACGCCTTGCCTATCAGACTAGAGTAAGCTAGCAACACGTCTCCAAGCGCACGGCTAGCACCATAGCTATCAGCTACGAGTCTACCGTTGAGCAGCTCTATCCATAGATAGTCGAAGTTCGTTCGAGCAGCTCCGATGTATGCGATTCCGCCTGCTGGGCTCAGCAGTAGTGCTTGCCACCACGTATACTTAGGTGGTAGCATGTACCAATACATCGCAGACATCGGGTAGATATCGATGTCCCACCACCCATCTTCGCACGCGATGCTCATGACGACGCTCGTCGTATTGCTAGGTGCGTAGCTTAGGAGCTGCTTATACGTTGCCAGCGCTTCCCAGTCGTACTCTCCGAACCATAGAAGTACTGGCTCCCATAAACCG
>JALWBS010000099.1:23143-23663 GCA_027037025.1 Desulfurococcales archaeon
CTCTCACCGAATAGATACGATGTTACGAATGGGTAACCACCTCCTACTACAATCAAGGGCTTTCTCTTCTCTAGGGTTTGGTACCACATGGCGAGCTTCTTGGCGTATACGATGATCGCTGTTGGGTTATCGAAGGGTAGCCTACCGACGTAGATGTCTGGCAGTAGGTCGTAGTCAGGGCTTGCGTAGAAGAAGTCCGTTGGTATCCAAGCCTCGTAGGGCGATACATAGTAGAACTCGTCGGGGGAGAAGTAGTAGAAGCTTGGAGGCACTATCTTAGCTCCGCCAACTATTAGTAGGTAGCTGTAGTTGCCCAGCGTGTATCTCAGGAAGCTTATTATCTTTAGCGCTAGCGTGTAGTTGTACACTCCGAGGAGATAGGATACCCAGGGCGATCCTCTGTATAGAGCTACGTAGAACCCTAGGTAATTGAGTATTGGAGGAGCTGGCTCAAAGTGCTTGTATATGTACTCAGTAGTTACGATTGTTACCTCGTACCCAAGCTCCTTGTATATCGGAA
>JALWBS010000100.1:0-1607 GCA_027037025.1 Desulfurococcales archaeon
GATGTCCTTGTTTACAAGGACGATTCCATCTTCCCTTTGGTATATGGCCTTTACAGGGCAGACTGCAATACAGGGCGCATTTGAACAGTGCATACAGGAAATGGAAAGGCTCCTTTCACCCGGACGGCCCTCGTTTATGGTGACAACCCTTCTTCTGTTAATTCCTACTGGGACGCCATTTCCTTCCTTGCATGCCACAACACACCCGTTACAGTCGATGCATCTTTCAATATCACAAAGAAATCTCATGCGAGCCATTTTCTACCTCCAAGCTAGGCCTTTGAAACCTGGCAAAGGCCTTCCTTTGTCCCCTGAATCTGGGTAATTATGTCATAGCCATAGTTGGTGACAATGTTTGCAGGCTCACCAATGGCGTAAGGCTCTGTGCCCTCGGGGTAATTTGCCTCAAGGCTCTTCCCCATGAACATGCCTCCAAAGTGAAAGGGCAAAAATATGGTCTTTTCATCCACCCTGTCTGTCACCTTGGCCATTACCTTTATACGCCCCTGTTCAGGAGACTCAATCCAGATCATATCCCCGTTCCTGATACCAAGGTTATTGGCAAGACGGACATTTATCTCTGCATACATGTGGGGTTTCAGCTCAGCCAGATACTTGTTGCTCCTGGTCTCAGCCCCTCCTCCCATGTGCTCAACCATACGCCCTGTGATAAGGACATAGGGGAACTTTTTGACAAGCTCCGGCCTTTGCTCGCTCTTAAACCTTGTATAGACCCTGTATTGATCCTTTTTGTCAGGATATGTTGGGTACTTGGCCACAAGGTCTGGCCTTGGGGAGTGGAGGGGCTCCCTGTGAACAGGGACCTGATCCGGAAAGTTCCAGCAAACACACCTTGCCCTTGCATTTCCAAAGGGGGCCATTCCCCTTTTTATGGCCTCCTTTATGGTCTTTTGGCTAAGGTCTGTCTTCCAGTTGGTGCCTGGCACAATATCCTTAAACTCAGGATAACCTCCCTTGACCTGGCTCCCTGGATTGTAAACACCTTCTGCCGCAAGGAGGTTTTCCTTTCTACCATTCCAGTAGGTGTGTTCTGTGCCAAAGCGGGCCCTAAAGGGAAGACCTCCCTCTGCCACAGGCTTTGATATGTCGTAAAGGATGGGTGTCCCTGGGTGTGTTTCTGTCCAGCACGGCCAGGGAAGCCCGTAGTATTCACCATCACAAGGGCCGCCCAGGGCCTTAAGGGTATCTACATCAAAGGTCTCCCAGTTAAGGGTGTGTTTCTTTATCCGTTCTGGCAAGGCCCCGTTATAGCCAATGGTCAAGGAGCCCTTACAAAGCTCCCTTGTAATGTCATCAGGAATCTTCTTTATGTTCTTATAGAATTTATCATGGAATCCAAAGCGCTTTACCATCTCGTTCATTATCCAGTAGTCGTCCTTTGAGTCATGGACTGGATCAACCACTTTGAAGCGCCACTGGATCTGCCGGGAACTGCTTGTAACGCTTCCCTCTGTCTCATACTGGCTTGAAGAGGGAAGGAGATAGACATTGTCCTTTTCGCATGCAGCAGCAGTCATTGTTGGAAACGGGTCGATTATCACCACAAGGTCCAGAAGGTCAAGGGCCTTTTTGAGCTTGTGATACTG
>JALWBS010000100.1:1617-2295 GCA_027037025.1 Desulfurococcales archaeon
GTGATACTGGGACTGGGAATTTGAGGCGCACCCCCAAAAGACTACGGCCTTTATGGGGGTATATTGATTGATTTTATCCTCCTGAATTACGCCCTGGTACCACCGGGCAAGGGTAAAGCCCTTTTTATTCATGTATTCCTTGCTGTGAAAGCGGGACTTCATCCATTCGTAGTCAACATCCCAGACCCTGCACCAGTGCTTCCATGAGCCATCCTTTAAGCCATAGTAGGCTGGAAGCGAATGAGAAAGGACACACATGTCCGTTGCACCCTGGACATTATCATGGCCTCTAAAGATATTGGTTCCGCCTCCAGAAACCCCCATGTTTCCAAGGACTAGCTGAAGGATGCAAAGGGCCCTGGTGTTGCTTGAGCCAATGGAGTGCTGGGTTGCCCCCATGCACCAAATGACTGTTCCTGGCCTGTGGGTTGCAAGTATCCTGGCAATTCGTTTGACCTCACTTGCAGGAATCCCTGTGATATCCTCCACCACTTCAGGCGTATAATGGCTTGCCTTTTCACACATCTCAGGAAAGCCGGCAACCCTTTTCTGTATGAAGTCCTTATCGTGCCAACCGTTTGTAACTATCTCGTTTACAAGCCCCATTACAAAGGCCGTATCCGTTCCAGGGCGGATTCTCACATAATCCGTTGCCTTTGCTGCAAGCTTTGTAAAGCG